>JAEUMI010000230.1 GCA_016792825.1 Hyphomicrobiales bacterium | reverse complement strand
CTCGGGGTGCGCGACATTGCCATGCCGGCAACGCCGCTCACCGTGTGGAATGCCATGCAGCCCATGAAACGCGCCGCAGAATAAGGGGACAGAAATGGAAAACTTCAACTATCACCGCCCCGCAACCGTCAATGCTGCCGCGGCGCTTCTCAAGAAATCCAAGGGGGGCAGTTACATGGCGGGCGGGCACACGCTGCTGCCCACCATGAAGCAGGGCCTGGCATCGCCCAGCGACATCATCGACCTCACCGCCATCAAGGGCTTTTCCGGGATCACGGTCTCGAAATCAGCCGTGGTGGTCAAGGCCGGAACTACCCACATGGAAGTTGCCTCGTCGGCCGCCGTGAAGAAAGCCATCCCCGCTTTGGCGGAACTGGCGGGAAAAATCGGCGGCGTCCACGTGCGCCACAAGGGCACCATCGGCGGCTCGGTTGCCAACAATGATCCGGCGGCGGATTATCCGTCTGCCTGCGTGGGCCTCGGGGCCACCATCGTCACCAACAAGCGCAAGATTCCGGCGGATGCCTTCTTCACCGGCATGTTCCAAACGGCCCTCAAGGATGGCGAGATCATCACCGAGGTGAGCTTCCCGATCCCAAAAAAATCCGGCCACATGAAATTCCCCAATCCGGCCTCGCGCTATGCGCTGGTGGGTGTGTTCGTGGCACAAGGAAGTGACGGGAAAGTGCGGGTGGCGGTGACCGGCGCCGGCCCCAAGGTGTTCCGGGTGCCGGAGATGGAAGCGGCCCTGTCCAAGAGCTTTGCTGTTTCGGCCTTGTCCGGCATTTCCGCCAAGGCCAAAGGCCTGAACTCCGACATGCACGCCACCGCCGAATACCGGGCCCATCTGATCGGCGTTCTGGCACGCCGGGCGGTTGAAGCGGCGAAGTAAAATGCCCATACTAGGGTGGGACCCGCAGGGACTGTCCTTGCGGGTTTTCTTTTGGCCTTGAGGCATCATGACGGCATTTCCAAAATCCATCGATGAGACGGCTGATTTGCTGAAGGCCAATGGCTATGTCGCCGGGCGGGATCTGGCGACGGTGGTGTTCCTTGCCCTGAAGATGGGGCGGCCCCTGTTCCTTGAGGGCGAGGCGGGCGTGGGCAAAACGGAAATCGCCAAGGTTCTGGCGGAAGGCCTGGGGCGCAAGCTGATCCGCCTGCAATGTTATGAGGGACTCGATATCAGTTCCGCCGTTTACGAGTGGAACTATGCGGCGCAGATGATCGAGATCAGGCTTGCCGAGGCCTCGGGCGAACTGGACCGCAAGCGCATGGGGCAGGATATTTTCGCCGAGCGGTTCCTGATCAAGCGGGCCCTGCTCCAGGCCCTTGAAGCAAATGATGGCGGCGCGCCCGTCCTGCTGATTGACGAACTGGACCGCACGGATGAAGCCTTCGAGGCTTTCCTGCTGGAAGTTCTCTCCGACTACCAGATCACCATTCCGGAGCTTGGCACAATCAAGGCTGCGGAGCCGCCCATCGTGATCATCACTTCCAACCGCACCCGCGAGGTGCATGACGCCCTGAAGCGGCGTTGCCTCTATCACTGGGTTGGCTATCCCGATGCGCAGCGCGAACTGGAGATCGTGCGGACCAAGCGTCCCGAAGCATCCGCCGCGCTGGCCCAGGAAGTCGTGGCCTTTGTGCAGGCGCTGCGCGGCGGCGACCTGTTCAAGTCTCCCGGTGTTGCCGAAACCCTGGACTGGGTATCGGCGCTGCATGAACTCGACAGCGTGACGCTCGATCCGCAAACGGTGAACGA
>JAEUMI010000220.1 GCA_016792825.1 Hyphomicrobiales bacterium | reverse complement strand
GATCAACGAGGCCATGAAGACGGCCTAATCCCAACTGAAGTCACGGACCTCATGCCACAGCAGAACTACCTCATTACGACCGCCATTCCCTATGCCAACGGCGCCCCCCACATCGGCCATGCCTATGAGCGCATCGCCACCGATGTGATGGCCAGGTTTGCCCGGCTGGACGGGGCCGATGTGCTGTTTGTCACCGGGATGGACGAGCATGGGCAGAAAATGCAGCAGACGGCGGCGCGCGAGGGGCTGACGCCGCTTGCACTTGCCGACCGCACGGCAGCACAATTCGAAGAGATGGGAGAGCTGCTGAACGCGCGGGCCGACGATATCGTGCGCACCACTTCGGCGCGGCACCGCGCGGCCGTGCAGGACATCTGGAGGCGCATGGAGGCCAATGGCGACATCTACCTGTCGAAATACTCCGGCTGGTATTCGGTGCGCGATGAGGCCTACTACGATGAAGGCGAGATCGAAGATCGCGAAGGCAAGAAATACTCCACCAAGACCGGAACGCCGGTGGAATGGGTGGAGGAGGAAAGCTATTTCTTCAAGCTCTCGGCCTATGCCAAGCCGTTGCTGGATCACTATGAAGCCCATCCTGACTTCATCGTACCCGAGAAATACAAGAACGAGATCGTGGCTTTCGTCAAGCGCGGGCTGAATGATCTTTCGATCAGCCGCACGACGTTTGACTGGGGCATTCCGGTTCCGGGCAATCCCAAGCATGTGATGTATGTATGGGTGGATGCGCTCACGAATTACATCACGTCCACGGGCTATCCTGATGCAAAGGCGGCCAGGACGAAATTCTGGCCGGCCAGCGCCCATGTGATCGGTAAGGATATCACGCGGTTTCATGCGATTTACTGGCCGGCGTTTTTGATGTCGGCAAAGCTGCCGGTGCCGAAGCAGATTGTGGTGCACGGCTTCCTCTTCAGCCGCGGCGAGAAAATGTCGAAGTCGGTAGGCAATGTGGTGGCGCCAGCCGATCTCGTCACGAACTATGGCGTCGATCCGGTGCGCTATTTCTTCATGCGCGAAGTGCCTTTCGGCCAGGATGGCAACTACAGCCACGAAGCCATCGTGGCGCGGATGAATGCGGACCTTTCCAATGACCTGGGCAATCTGGCGCAGCGCTCGCTTTCGATGATCGCGAAGAACTGTGACGGCAAGGTTCCGGCCTGTGGAGCGTTGACCGATGCGGACAAGGAAATTCTGACATCGGCCGATGCGCTGCTGGCGGAGGTGCGCGCGCATCACGCGGACTTCGCCATCAGCCGGGCTCTGGATACGATCTGGAAGGTGGTGGCCGACACCAACCGCTATTTCGCGGGGCAGGAGCCATGGGCTTTGAAGAAGACCGATCCGGCGCGGATGGGAACGGTGCTTTATGTGACAGCGGAAGTCTTGCGCATCGTCGGGATTCTCATTCAACCCTATGTGCCGCAATCGGCGGCAAAGCTGCTGGATCTACTGGGCGTGAACGCGCGGGACTTCACGGACCTGCCGAAGCGGCTGGCTTCAGGCGGGGCGCTGCCGGCTCCCCAGCCGATCTTCCCGCGTTATGTGGAGGAGGGGGAAGCCCCGGCAAAAAGTTGAGCCTTCTCGTTGTCGATAGCCACTGCCATCTTGACTATGAAGGATTGACGGAACGCCTTCCCGAAGTGCTGGCTAATGCCGAGGCGGCGGGCGTGGGACTGATGGTTTCTATCGGCACGCAGGTGAAGAATTTCGAGCGGTTGCGGCATATCGCCGAGGATAACTCAAATGTTTTCTGCACGGTGGGAACCCATCCGCACCACGCGCACGAGGAACTCGATATCGAGGTTGCCGAGCTTGTCAAACTTGCCAGGCATCCCAAGGTGGTGGGGATCGGCGAGGCGGGACTGGATTACCATTATGACCTGAGCCCACGCGACGCGCAGGCGCAGGGATTTCGCGTCCACATTGCAGCGGCACGGGAGACTGGTTTGCCACTCGTTATCCACGCGCGCGAGGCGGATGCGGATGTGGCGGGAATTCTCGAGGACGAGATGAAAAAGGGGGCGTTCAAGCCATTGCTCCATTGTTTCACCTCTTCGCTTGAGCTGGCGCAGCGGGGCCTTGCAATCGGTGCCTATGTTTCATTCTCCGGGATTCTCACATACAAGAGCGCCGAGAATTTACGGGCGGTTGCGGCGGAGGTGCCGATGGACCGGCTGCTGGTGGAAACTGACTCGCCTTATCTGGCGCCGGTTCCGCACCGCGGCAAATCCAATGAGCCGGCTTTTGTGATCAAAACACTTGAGCAACTGGCCGCTGTCAAAGGTGTCACTCCTGAAGCCATGGCCAAGGTGACGAATGACAATTTCTTCCGGCTGTTCTCCAAGGTTCCGCGACCGGCACGGTTTGCATGACTGTCACGCTGACCATATTGGGTTGTGGATCCTCGGGTGGCGTTCCGCGCATCGGCGGTGACTGGGGCCTGTGCAACCCTGCCAATCCCAGGAACCGGCGGCGGCGCTGCTCCATTCTGCTGGAGATGACCGGTGCTTCCGGCGTAACACGGGTCCTGATCGACACCTCGCCGGATTTGCGCGAGCAGATGCTTAGCGCCGGGGTTGGAGAAATTGATGCGGTGTGCTTCAGCCATGAACATGCGGACCATACCCACGGCATTGATGAGTTGCGTGGATTCTATTTGCGCCAGCGGCGGCGGGTTGCGATCTGGGCGGATGAGCCGACTATGGCCATGCTCAAGCGGCGCTTTGCCTATTGCTTCGAAACGGCTGCGGGAAGCGATTATCCTCCGGTCGTGGTTGCAAACATGATCGAACCGGGCCGGGAAGTGCCTATTTCCGGAGCAGGGGGAACCATCATACTGGCTCCTTTTCTGGTCCAGCATGGGCATATTGAGGCGCTCGGTTTCCGCGTCGGGAACACGGCCTACACGCCAGACCTCAACGGCATTCCTGAAGCGAGCATTCCCTATGTTTCCGGTCTCGACCTGTGGATCGTTGACGCCCTGAAGCGCAGTCCCCATCCCAGCCACTTCTGCCTGGACGATACGCTGCGGGCCATTGGCCGCTTCAAGCCGAGGCGGGCGGTTCTCACCAACATGCACAATGACATGGACTATGATACGCTGCGTGGGGAGCTTCCGGCAGGCGTTGAACCCGCCTATGACGGACTCAAACTGCCGTTGTGATTCCGGGGGGACCTTAGAATGAACACCAAAGCAATTGCCGCATTCAGCGCCTTGATGCTGTTTTCAAGTTCGGCCGTGGCGCAGGAAGCCTGCGATCCGGCAAAGCTTTCGGCCATGGTTGACACCTACGCCGGCAACCCCTTCAGCGCCCGCACCTGGCGCGTTCTGAACGGCCTTGGCGACCCGATGATCGAGCCGTCCTACAGCGGCTCCGACACCTGGCAGAACCAGGACGCCTGGAAGAAGCTTGTTGCCGCCATCTTGCCGCCCGGGCAGGCGGTCGATGAAGTCGGCTATGATTGCCGCATCGGCTATCCGCTGGAGGTGCTGCAAAGCCGGATAGCGACGCTGGGCAAGGACAATCCCTATGTGCAGCAGTGGCTGAAGGTTCAAGGGAAGGTTCTGCAAGTCTGCAGCAACCCGGATACGATCGACGTGGCCCTGCCGGAGCCGATTGAACCTGATCCGGCACATCCCACGATGCAGGCCGAGGACCGGGCCTACCAGGAAGCTACGATCTTCTTCTATAAGGACAAGCCGAAAGCCATCGAATTGTTCCGCGCCATTGCCGCGACTGCCTCGCCGCACAAGGCCGCGGCACGCTACAACATTGCCAACCTGTTGGCGAATTCAAAGGATGTGGCAGCTGCGCGGGCCGAGGCCAATGCCATCCTGGCTGATCCGGCGCTTGCCTCTGTTCATAACATCACCCAGGAGCTTCTCGGCTATATCGCCAATCTTGAAGACACACCGGCGGGCTGGAGCGCGCTGATCGACGACTCCATCAAAGTCATCGAGACACCGGCGAAGGACATTCTCGCTTCAGACAAGTTGAAGGCCGATTATGCCCGGGCGCTTAACGATATCGATTATGCCGGCATCCGCGGCAAACGTGAAGACTGGTGGCTGAGCGGAACCCTGCCAGAGAATCCCACGATCTCGAAAGCAATTCTTGACGCATCACGGCAACACTCCATGGCGCTCTGGATGATGGCGGGGCAATCGCTGCAGGAAAACTACGACGCAGCCCCATGGTCTCTGGTGGGAGACAAGTGGCAGCAACGCGCCGCCAGTTACCTAGACCAGGTCATGGCGGTGATGCCAAGCGGCGCAAAGATTCCAGTCTTGTCGCTGGACGTGCTGAACAGCTTGCGGGCGAAGCCCGATGATGCCACGCGTGAAGCACTATGGGGCAAGGTCCATGGGAGCTATGACGCCGCGCAGAAATCCTGCGGAGCAGCCCCTGAAACGGCGGCTCTGGGCATCTATCTGGCGCAAGCCGTGCGCGTGTCGGCGGCAACCGGGCATTTCGACCAGGCATATGACGAACTTGGCAAGCTGCCGCTGCAGTCATCCTCCTTCTATCAGTACAATGTTGTCCAAAAACTTGGTCAGTATCTGGTGGGGCAGGGGATGGCTGCGGAAGGCCGCAAGATGCGCGACAGGCTGCTGACGCCCGCCTTCATGTCGGCGATCCCCGCCAGCATGAATCCGGGCGTGACCGACGGCAATTCAAATTTCATGGGTTGGGTGGCCGAGGACGCCGATAATTGGAAAGCGGCGCTGTCCCTGAACAGCCAAAAGACGATCAGTCCAATCCTGAATTTCCTGCCGGCGAAGACCTTGTGGGCGCTTGCCGATGAGCCGATGTTTTCAGCCGACCAGAAAGCCTTGCTGACACGCGTAGCGTGGACGCGCGGCTATGCGCGCGGCGGCACGCCATCGGCGACTGAAACCGAGAAGCTTTATGCGGCCAATCCGAAGCTCAGGGAAAGCGCCGACAAGATTGCCGCGGAGTTTCCAAAACTCAGACCTGAACGCCAGCGGCTGTTAACCATCCTGCGCAACCCGCGTATGGGCATTCTCGTCAACGCGCCGGAGCTTTGGTCTTCACTGGAAAACGTCGACGACTGGAGCGGCGTGACGTCCGGCGATCATAACGACCGCAACTGGTGGTGCCCGCTGGAGACCGACCGCCAGCTCGCAGCATTGCGCGCCGACCTTCACGCCAGCGCCGGCATGGTGGACAGCGATGACTTCAGCTATCGCGGGCTTACGGCGGTCTATGACCAGAAGCTGCGCGACAGCCTGACCGGCAAGATGGACAGGCTGCTCAAGCAGCATCCGATGATCAAGGCAGTGAACTGGAAAGAGGTTGGCGCGCTGGCCAACATGCCCAGCGCGCCACGGCTGCTCAGCCAGTCCGCCATCCGCTGGGGCAAGGCCAGCAAGGGTGATGACGGGGCGCCGGAGGCTCTGGCGCTGGCGGTCAAGACGACGCGCTATGGCTGCAACTGGCACGGCCGCCACCGGGCTTATTCCGAGACCGCCCAACAGCTGCTGAGAAGCAAATTCGGCAGCACGGCCTGGGCCGCGCAGACGCCGTACTGGTTCGATTGCCAGCGCATGGAGTGGGACAAGGACTACAACAAGGTGGCGGTCTGCGCGGCCAAGACTTGGCCCAAGCAGGCTTTGCCCAGGTGATGAGGGTATTGGGGCAAGCCTTTGATGGGGGCAAATAATCCCGTTCTGGAGCCGCCCAATAGATATCTTAAAATATTCCATAATATATATTATGCGAATGGAGGAACATGACCACTGATCCAGCCCGGATGGACCCCCGGCGCATCGAGACGCTGCTGGCCATCATGAAAGCCCTGCGCACGCCTGGGACGGGCTGTCCATGGGACTTGGAGCAGAGCTTCGAGACCGTAGCGCCCTACACCATTGAGGAAGCCTATGAGGTCCAGGACGCCATCACGCGCGGCAACCGTGCCGACCTGTGCGAGGAACTGGGCGATCTGCTGTTGCAAAGTGTCTACCACGCGCAGCTGGCCGCCGAGGAACGCGCAT
>JAEUMI010000216.1 GCA_016792825.1 Hyphomicrobiales bacterium | reverse complement strand
TACCTCGGGCCTCAATCCGCTCGCCACCGAACTCGCCAACCGCCTGGCCGATGACATCGGCAAACTGGAACCGCAGACCCTGAATGAATTGCTGAAAGTGCTGGCGGCGAAAAAGCAGGGTGGGAAGTAGGCGCCATTGTAATGCTTCTCCCCTTGAGGCGGGAGGGGAAGGATTGGACTACGGTTTACCTCTTAATGAGATCCACGTTATTTTCCATTTTCTGTCACCCCGGCGACCTGGCTACGCCGAAGCAAAGCTTCAGCTTCGCCAAGGCGAGAAGCCGGGGCCCAGGCTTTCAACAAATACGCGCGCGTCAAATCTGGGTCCCAGCTTTCGCCGGGATGACAGAAGTGTGTGGTTAATATTTTAATCCGTATACGGATTATCAACTCGTATCTGCCATCGCGGCGCGATGGGCCAGCCACTGGCATTCGTCGAGCAGCTCGTCGACGAGGTGAACCGCCCGCCTGCGGGAGCCCGGCGGGCGCCCGGGGCGGAGCGGCGTTTTGTAACTTGGATTTTCTGACTTTTCCTCCCGCATCCGCCAGCGGGCGAGTCGTTTGGCCTGGCGGGGAAGGTCTGCCAGCGCGGACTCGAGGGCCTCGAGCCTGCGGATAACCCGGGCGGCATTGACCATGCCGTCAGCGGATTTGGCCCGGGCGGGAGCTCTTGCCGGCCGGATCGGCGGCCCGATGGTTATAAACTCGCCATCGGTATTGAAAAAGTGGATGCGGGGCACAGCCCGCGGAGTCCTTCTCCAACGCGGCAGCACGATGCGGGGCTGCGGGTCAAAGAGCTGGAAGGAGGGAACGCGCAAAATTCCCTTTTTCCTTGGTTTTGCTGCCCCCGCCTTTCTAGGACGGGAAACCATGGGCTTCACCACAAGACCCCGCGCCGCAACCACAATGAGCCGCCGCATGGCACTTTCGGCGGGACGGAGAACACGCAGCACGGCCCGGTAGGCAGGCCACGAAATCCGCGAAACTGTTGCTTCGCCCACAAGCCCCAGCATCACAAAGAGCGATTCAACGACCCCCGCGAGTACCTCGCTGTTGCGTTTGATGGCGTGGTCCCAGTCCATAAATGCTTATCCTGTTGAAAGAACGAAACGGGAACACATAATCCTATGTAGGAATAGATGTCAAGGGGGATCTATTCAGAATGATGCACTTTACAACTCATCTGGATTTATTCTATGACTGTCAAAGACAGGGCGACGGGCTCAAACGAGCCAACTGAGATTGAAATAACTCCGGCCATGATTGAGGCGGGTTACGACGAATTATGCCATCACGACCTTAGGGATGGTCTTGCTGATGAGTTGCGGGTGGCGGTTCACCGGGTTTTTTTAGCGATGCTTGCAGAGCATCGTAAATCTTTTCATTCAGTTCCCGCGCCCTAGCAGAGCATTTGGGGATCATTTCTAGCGTCTCGGTGACATAGGTTTCGTCGATGTGCTTCATTCCAAAGTGAAGGTCTTTTCGTGGCAGAGATTTCCATTGGGCTGGGGTCATTGTTTTCAAATCCAAGTACCAAGGGTCGTGAACAATTCGATTCCGCCTTTCTTGGGGGTCGTGGCATTTGGTGGCGAATTCATCCAGTTTGCCAATAAATTTGGTATCAAGATTGCGAACTGCTATCAAAGTTTTGAGAGCTGCCACCCGATTGTGAACCCCGCCAATTTGGGCGGTTAGGCAAGCACCTAGAATGTGTTCAGTGCCTAGCAAGTGCCAGATCGTTATATCCAGGTAGTGTTCAAGAATTGACCATTGATGGGCCACCATGCCGATCCTAGTATAAATTGGGTGATTAGCTGGCGGCTCAACATAAAGCCCGCTAGTAGTGGCCCTTAGCCCTACAAGGGCGATGCCTTTTCCTGCTGGTTTGCTCGTCATTTGGGATGCTCCAAGAATGAAGAAAGAAAAAAGTACGCAGTCTGAATTTACAGAAGCCGAAATTCATCGTCGCGCGACAGCGGCACTCGCCCGCGCCCTCTCCACACCTCACAAACCGCATAAGCCGCTAAAGAAGGCAGCAAAGAAAAATGCTAAAAAACCACGCGGCTAATGGGAGTGTTCCGGGTTGGGAAGCCATATTTCAGGCATCTCCCGGATCACGAATACTTTCTCTTGTTCCGGTGGCACCACCCCATTTTCGAACAGGGATTTTGGTATTGAGTTTGATCGAAACCAAACAAGCGGGGCTTCTCCCAGTTTGTATCCCTCATAACCAGCAGCCATCTTCAGAGATATTATTCGAAGCGGCCTCATCGATCTGTCGTCAGGCGATACAAGCCAGTCGGGTACAAGCCATGCTTTGTCCTCATGCATAATCCAATCAACTAACCGGACTTCCCAATCAACAATTACATGGGTTTTCTGTGGCATATGTTGAGGGTGACACAATCGAATATCTGAGTCGAGTCACTGCTTTTTTCGCATCCGCCAAAGCTTTCTGGCAAGCTGCCTTGGCGTCTTAGGCTTCACCAGCTTGTCGATACATCAGCCGCCGTCCGGCTGCCCCACGAATAGCATCATGCGCCCGTTCCGTATCTGAAATACCAAGAGCCGAACGGCGGTTGTAACGGAAATCAAACTCAGCCAGATAGCGGGGCAAGTGAGCCTCGCCACAATGCTGATAGATACCCTTCATACCGCGCTTGAAAACAGACCAGACGTTCTCAACCGTGTTTGTGTGGACGTTGCCACGGACGTATTCATTTTTGGTGTGAACTACGGTGTGGTGTCCCGCAAACTCTTTGCCAGTCTCGGTATAGATGCGGCTTTCGTCGGTGTGCAGAACTGACTTGCGAGACACGTTCTTGACCAGCAAGGCGCGAACGCTTTCACGGGTTGCTTCCTGTACGTGAAAAGTACGTACCCGCCCGCCACGTTCAACAAGGCCCACGACGATACGCTTCTGTGCGCCGCCTGACTTGTGAGACTTGGTAGGCTTAGGCTGACCGGGCTTGCGCTTGCGGGGTGTCTCACGGGTGCCGATGTATGTCTCGTCGGCTTCAACTACTTTTCCTGGCCCGCCAAACGGTCCAGTATCGCCCGTTTCCTCAATCATGGCTTCCCGAATGCGGTGAGCCATGAACCAAGCAGTCCGATATGAGCCAATGCCAAGGGTACGCATAAGCTGGTGAGCCGATACGCCCTTCTTAGACGATGCCATGAGATAGAAGCCCAGAGCCCATTTGTTCAAAGGAATGTGGCTGCTTTCCATGACTGAGCCAACGGTAACCGTGAACTGTTCACGGCATTCCCGGCACTGATAGAGGCCAGCCCGGTGTTTCTTGCTGGTGAGTTTCACAATCTCATCCTCATCGGCGTTTCCGCAATGAGGGCAATAGGGACCGTTGGGCCAGCGAATGGTTTCAAAGTATTCCCGGGCCTTATCGGCATCTGTGAAAATGGGGTCTGTAAGGTTCGTCATGGTCATATCCTGTTGTTAATAGGAATATGGACTCGTGGGTTTGAGTTGTCAAGTGCATAATTCTGGATCTATTCATATTTTTCAGTCTGGCATCCACGCAGCGCTTTGGACGCAAACTGACTGAGACGCGGGTTCGGGGAAATTCCCATGGATTCGCAAAACCGTGTCGGTATATTGCGTCCGAGGGAGCAGACAGATGCCTATTCCCATAAACCGCATGTGGTTCGAAGGAAGACTCCCAGCCTTCCGGCGCAGTCCGGTCATTGGGGGCCTCGTCAGTGCCGGCCTGGTTATTGCCGCCATTGCCATAAAACTTCTTCTTCCCATTACGCCATCCCTGACGATTCTTTTTGCCGTTGTGCTGGTGAGCGCTTGGGTAGGCGGTGCAAGATGCGCAATACCTACACTGCTCGCATGTGGCATCGCTGGAGCCTACTTCCTGTCAAAGCCGCTGCCCGTTCAGACAGCCTCGTGGCATACGGTTACGCTAGCCATTTTTCTTGTTGTGGGCGGGTTGGTTATCTTCGTCGTGGATCTTCTCGGCAAGGCCGTGGACCGATACCAGCACGAACGAAGGCGGCTCGACCTCGCGCTCAAGGCGGCGAAGGCCGCGCTGTGGGAAAGCCATCCGAATCGTCCGCTGCACTGGAACAACAATTTTTATGACCTCGTTGGCCTCGATTACACCGACGAAGCTCCGCCGGCAGAGCAGTTCTTCGCGATGGTTCACCCCGAAGACCGGGAAAAAATGCGCGAAGCACGGCGGCTCATGGACAGCGGGCTTGAACCCAGGGCCCGGGACGAATTCCGCCTGACCAGGCCCGATGGCAAAATGCTGTGGCTGGAAAATCACCGGACGTCCGACCCCGCGCAAAAGGGATTCTACATCGGCATCATCCATGACATTACTCAGCGCAAGAACGCCGAGGAGCGGGTGGATCTGGTGCTGAACGAATTGGCCCACCGCATCAAGAATCAATATGCGGTGATCATCAAGATTGCCAAGGATACTTACCAGCAGGCGGAGACAGCAAAGGACTTCAACGAGGCCTTCCAGGCCCGCATGATGGGCCTTGCCCGCTCGAACGATCTCCTGCTGAAAGGCGGCGGTCAGGAGGTTGATCTGAAAAGCCTGCTCTTGTCCCAGGTGGAAACCTTTGGCGATGCGGGCCGCATTGAAGTGAACGGACCCGCCATCGCCGTTTCGCCAAACGCGGCGCAGTATCTCGCCATGGCATTTCATGAACTCTCAACCAACGCCCTGAAGCATGGCGCCTTTTCTGTTGAAACCGGCCAGGTGGCGGTGACATGGACAGTATCGGAAGAGGCGCCCTCCATGTTCCGCATAACCTGGAAGGAGCACGGCGGCCCTGCGCCAAAGCCGAAAACCAAATCAGGATTTGGCAAACTGGTTCTGGAAAAGCTGATGCCGGCCGCCGTTGAAGGCACGGCCGAAACCGAGGCCGGCCCGGACGGAATCACGTGGACTCTATCAGCCCCGCTGGATCACGTTCTGCGAAGTTGAAGTAATCCCCCTGTGCAGCCGAGCCCAAAACTGTCCGTTGCTGCAATCCAGCAAGTTTAATTGGAAATTCATCGGCTCATAGTGCTTAAAGAATTGCGCGCAGAGGATATGACATGCCAAACAAACTCGAAATATCACCGCTGACCGGCAGTTTCGGGGTGATTGTTCACAACCTGAA
>JAEUMI010000158.1 GCA_016792825.1 Hyphomicrobiales bacterium | reverse complement strand
CTCCCCGAAGCGGTCTACACCAAATCAACTGCGGAATCGCGGGACGGTGACAGGAGCGGCCAGACCTTGAAAAGTCTGGCTGTTTCACTTTCAGCGGGTCAGCGCATAGAGGGCGACCGCCGCCGCGTTCGACACATTCAAACTGCGGATTGCCCCGGAAAAGTCCAATTTGGCCACCACGTCGCAATTCTTGCGTGTAAGTTCGCGCATACCCTTGCCTTCCGCCCCCAAAACCAGCACCAGCGGCGGCGTTTTGTCGATTGCGCCAAGTACAGTTTCAGCCTCGCTGTCCAGCCCCACCAAACGGAAACCCGCATCGCGAAGCTCCTCCATGGCGCGCGCCAGATTGGTCACTTTCACAAACGGGACATGCTCGTAAGCCCCTGAAGCGGCTTTGAAAAGCACACCGGAAGCCTCCGCCGAATGGCGCGCCGTGGTGACCACGGCCGTCACCTGGAAGGCGGCGCAACTGCGTAGGATCGCCCCCACATTATGGGGGTCCGTCACCTGGTCCAGCATGACCACAACGCCAGATTGCTCAATCTCGTCAAGTTGCGGCTGGCGCAGGGCCTTGGCCTCAAGAATCATCCCCTGATGCACCGCGTCCGGCTCAACCTTCCGGTCCAGCACCTTGGGATTCACGATTTCAGGCGTGATTCCAAGAGGTTGTGTAAGCGCCCTGAGCCGCTCCGCACCGTTCAGGGTGCAGGTCAGCTTGACGAATTGGCGCTTGGGATTCTTCAGCGCCTCTTCGACCGGATGGGCCCCGTAAATAATATCATTCTCATCGCTCATGCCCGCGAGCTATAGGGCCGGCCGCGCCAAATGTGGAGTGAATAATTGCACCAAACAGGGTGCAAATCCGTGTCAAAAGCGATGCAAAAAGTGAGTTTTGGATGACAGCCAAGTGCACAATTGTGTTCAAACCCGACTGACATGTTAGCATGCTAACATTCTAGTATGAATTATACCCCACACCATCGGTCGCTCGTCAGGAATTACTCGACGACGGCTCCTGCGACCTAAATGCTCAACGACCCGGTTACCGAGTGGCGTACCCTATCGCTCATACCTGTAAGGAGATGCTGCAGTGGACATTCCACGGATCTTTACCATCACCGAAAGTGCTCACCGCATCCACAATCCCTTCACCCCCGAAAAGCTCGCCACTCTTGGCGCGGCGCTGCGTCTGGAACCGGGGACAAGTGTCCTCGATCTCGGCAGCGGTTCGGGCGAGATGCTGTGCACTTGGGCCCGCGATCACGCAATCAGCGGCACCGGTATCGACAAGAGCCAGTTGTTCACCGAGCAGGCCAGACTCCGCGCAGAAGAACTCGGCGTCGTTGATCACGTCGAGTTCATCCACGGCGACGCTGCAGGATATGTCGCCGACGAAAAGGTAGGTGTGGCGGCCTGTGTCGGTGCGACGTGGATCGGTGGGGGAGTCGCCGGCACCATCAATCTCCTGGGGAAGAGTCTCCGCACCGGAGGGATCATTCTCATCGGCGAACCGTATTGGCTGAAGTTACCGCCAACTGAAGACGTTGCCAAAGCATGCGATGCCGGTGCGGCCTCCGACTTTCTCACGCTTCCACGACTTCTCGCGTCTTTCGGCGGACTCGCCTGCGATGTCGTGGAAATGGTCCTGGCAGATCAAGATAGCTGGGACAGATACGAGGCGGCCAAGTGGCTCACCATGCGCCGATGGCTCGACGCGAATCCCGACGACGGCTTCGCACCTGAGGTTCGCGCCAGATTGAGCTCGGAACCCGAACGCTACGCCGCGTTTACCCGTGAATACCTGGGCTGGGGCGTGTTCGCGCTGATGGCGCGGTAATTGGTTGATGCCAGCAATCTGTGGCATGGTAATGAGATCATCCAAGAGGACGAAAACATGCCAATTCCGCAATTCATGGCGGCAGTCCAACTCATCGGCCATGGCGGCTACGACAGGCTTGTCTATACCGAGCGCGTGCCGTTGCCGGTCACGGGTCCAGGCGAGGTCCTCATAAAGGTGTTAGCAGCAGGCATCAACAATACGGATATCAACACGCGTATTGGCTGGTATTCATCTGAGGCGACCGCGGGCACGGCGGAAACCACAAAATCGGAACTTTCGCCAGCGGATGGCGATTGGACGGGAACCGGGCTCACCTTCCCGCGCATCCAGGGGGCGGATGTTTGCGGTGAAATTGCAAAGGTCGGTTCCGGAGTTGCCGAACGCCGCCTTGGTCAAAGAGTGATTGTTCAGAGTTGCCTGTTATCATTAAGGCAGGGAGAGTTCACGCCATGGCTCGGTTCGGAGCGCGACGGGGCCTTCGCGCAATATGTTTCGGCCCCTTCCGCCGATACCTATCACATTCAATCTGATCTCACCCATGCAGAGCTTGCCGCCGTGCCTTGCGCATTTGCCACCGCCGAAAATCTTGTCAGCCGTGCAGGACTGAATGCCGGAGAAAGTATCCTCATCACCGGAGCATCGGGAAACGTAGGGATCGCCGCCATTCAATTGGCAAAACGGCGCGGGGCCCATGTTACGGTCATCGCTGCTCGCGGAAAGTTCAAGGAACTGCAGGCGGCAGGTGCCGCCCGTTGCGTCGAGAGAGGCTCGGCAATTGCGGCGGCCGTGGGAAACAACAGCATGGATGTTGTCGTTGATGTTGTTGGCGGGCCGCAGTGGCCGGAACTGCTTGATGTCCTAAAGCCACGGGGCCGCTATGCCATATCGGGCGCAATTGCCGGGCCGATAGTCCATTTGGATTTGCGCAAGCTCTATCTCAAGGACCTGACCTTGTTTGGATGCACTTCACAGGATGAGCAAGTATTCCCGAATCTTGTTCGTTACCTCGAAAGCGGTGAGTTAAAGCCCATTGTCGCCAGGCAATATCCACTACGTGACATTGCCGTTGCCCAGGAAGAATTTCTGGCAAAAAAACATGTTGGGAAGATTGTGCTCGTTCCGCCGGAATGACCGGTTGGCAGCGGATCAGGCGCGCGTGATTTTTTCCGCTCCGCCCATGTAGGGCCGGAGCGCTTCCGGAATGGTCACGCTGCCGTCGTCATTCTGATAGTTTTCCAGAATGGCAACCATGGTGCGGCCCACGGCAAGCCCTGATCCGTTCAGCGTATGAACATAACGCGGGCCTTTGCCGTCCGCCGGCTTGAAGCGCGCCTCCATGCGCCGCGCCTGGAATTCGCCAAGCTGCGAACACGACGAGATTTCGCGGTAGGCGTTCTGCCCGGGCAGCCACACTTCTATGTCATAGGTCTTGCGGCTGCCGAAACCCATGTCGCCCGTGCACAAAACGATGGTGCGGAAGGCAAGCTTCAGGCGCTTCAACACTTCCTCGGCGCAAGCCAGCATGCGGCTGTGTTCGGCTTCCGCCTGCTCCGGTGTGGTGATGGAAACAAGCTCCACCTTCGAGAACTGGTGCTGGCGGATCATGCCCCGCGTATCCTTGCCTGCGGCTCCTGCCTCAGCGCGGAAACACGGCGTGTAGGCCGTCATGCGGATGGGAAGCTCTTTTTCTTCGAGCACGCGCTCGCGCACGATGTTGGTGAGCGAGGCTTCCGCTGTGGGAATGAGCCAGTGGCCCGACGTGGTCTGGAACAGGTCCTCCTTGAATTTCGGCAGCTGGCCGACGCCGAACATCGCCTCGTCGCGCAGCATGTATGGCGCATAGATTTCCGTGTAGCCGTGATGCTCCGTATGCAGATCGACCATAAACAGGCCAAGCGCCCGCTCCAGCTTGGCAAGCTGGCCCTTGAGAATGACAAAACGCGCGCCCGACAATTTGGCCGCCGTTTCAAAATCCATCAGCCCCAGCCATTCACCGATGTCGAAATGCTGGCGCGGTTCGAAATTGAACTTGGGCTTTTCACCCCATGTGTGGAGCTCCTTGTTGTCGTGCTCGTCCTTGCCCTTCGGTACGCCGTCCATGGGAAGGTTCGGGATCACCGAAAGCGCCTCATTGAGCTTTTGAGTCAGAGCGCGCTCGGCTTCCTCGCCAGCGGCGATGAAATCCTTGAGGCCGGCAACCTCCGCCTTGAGGGTTTCGGCCTTTGCCTTGTCCCCTGCCCGCATCACCTCGCCGATTTCTTTCGACAGCGCGTTGCGGCGGGCCTGCGCGTCCTGCAGCTTCTGGATATGGTCGCGCTTTTCCGAATCAATCTTGAGAAGCGCCGCCGATTGTGCGGCAAGGCCGCGCAAGGCAAGGCCCTGATCAAAGGCTGCGGGGTTATCCCGGATGGTCTTTATGTCATGCATCGGCAGCGTCTTTCACGGCTTGGGCCCGGGCGCGGCGCTTCTCCAGGAATCGCACGGCCTGCACGGCCACTTCATAAAGCCCCATCAGCGGAACCGCCATGGAGATCATTGAAATGGGATCCGGCGGCGTGATGAACGCAGCCAGGGCGCAGACCCCGACAATGGCAAAGCGCCTGCCCTTGGTGAGCATATCATAGCTCACGACCCCGATCTGCCCGAGCAGCGTGAGCACCACGGGCAACTGGAAGGTGAGGCCGAAAGCCAGAATGAGCATCATGACGAAATCGAGGTAGGCCTCGACATCCGGCATCAATTGGATGGCGTTCTGGCCATCTCCGCCGGTTGACGCGGCCAGGCCATAGAAGAAGTGAATGGCGACCGGCAGCAGGAAGAAATACACCAGACCCGCGCCCAGCACGAAGAAGATTGGCGTGGCAATGAGATAGGGGAACAGCGCCTGGCGCTCGTTCCTGTAGAGTCCCGGCGCCACAAAGCGGTAAAGCTGCGTGGCGATCAGCGGGAATGAAATGAACATGCCGCCGAACATGGCGATCTTGAGTTTCACCAGGAACACGCCGAGCAGCTTGATGGAAATGAGGCCCACATCGGTGCCCGTGCCCCATTTGAACGGCAGGATCAGAAGGCCAAGGATGTCCGAGGAAAAGAAGAAGCTGACGATGAAGGTAAGGAAGAAACCTGCCACGCAATAGATCAGGCGGGTGCGCAACTCAAGCAGGTGATCGAGCAGCGGGGCTTCCGAGGCGTCAATGTCTTCCTTCGTCATGGCTTGGGGGTTTCATCCGGAGCGCCAAAGTACTTGTCGAAGTCATTGCCCTTGCTGGAGGCGGACGGCGACGCGATCTCGTTCTTGATCTGCGTCATGGGATTGAGGTTCTTGAGGCCCTGAAGGTCCTTCTTCACGTCATCAAGGCCCGCATCCTTCATGGCCGAATCCACATGGCCCTGGAACTCCCGCGCCATGCCCCGCGCCTTGGTCATCATCTTGCCGAAGGCCCGCAGCACCTTTGGCAGGTCCTTGGGCCCAATGACGATGACCGCAATCAGGGCAAGAACAAACAATTCGGAATAGCCGACGCCAAAGTCAAACATGGAACCTCTTGGAAGTCCTAGGACTTGACCTTCTTTGCAGGCGACTTGACGGGTTCTTCCGCCGTCTTCTCAAGCGACATCACCTCTTCAGCATTCGCCTCCGCCGGATCATCCGCCAGGCCCTTCTTGAAGCTCTTGATGCCTTTGGCCACATCGCCCATCAAATCCGAAACCTTGCCTTTGCCGCCGAAAACCACCAGCACGACAATCAGCAAAAGCACCCAGTGCCACCACGAACCGAAACCCATCACCAAACTCCTGAAATCATCATGTTCAATTTGTCAGGCACTATCGCAGAAAGCTTTCGCTCCCGCAACAAATGCCACACACCCTGTCAAATGCTGTCTGGGGCGGGCTTTGTAAAGATTAAAACGTGATTGTGATCAACGCGGAAATGGGCGGTTTCGCCCCGTTGCGGCGAAAGCCCCGAAAGCAGCACGGCTAGGGGCTCATCCACGCCATTAAACTGCACCTGCAGCCTGGTCTTGTCCCCCAGAAAGCGGGCTTCCAGCACATAACCTTCGGTTCCTGCCCCCGCCTGGGCGAGGGACAGGGCCTGCGGCCTGACAATGACCACGACCTCCGTCCCCTGGTCAAAACCCGCAGCGCTGAAGGTGCCCAGCGGCGTTTCAACATTGCCGTTCTTAACGATGGCGCCCAGTTCATTAACATCGGAAAAAAACCGCGCCACCTGCAAGTCCGCCGGCCTGTTGAACAGGTCCACTGAGGAGCCAGTCTGGATCAGCCGGCCCGCCCGCATGAGCAGGATGCGGTCGGCGAAATCCATGGCTTCCACCGGATCATGGGTCACCAGCACGCAGGTAGCCCGCGTTTCCTGGAGCAGCGCCAGGGTTTCGCCGCGCACCGTTTCACGCAGGCGCTGGTCCAGCCCGGAAAAGGGTTCATCCATCAGCATCACCTGCGGCCGCGGCACGATCGCCCGCGCCAGCGCCACGCGCTGCTGCTCGCCACCCGACAATGAGCTGGGATAACTGTCGCGGAAACTGGCCAGCCCCACCCGCGCCAGGGCATGTTCGGCCACCTTGGCGGCCTCCCCGCGGCTCAGGGCGCTCAGCCCGAAGGCGACGTTCTCAATGACCGTGAGGTGCGGAAACAGCGCGAAGTCCTGGAACACCAGACCCACATTGCGCCGCTCCGGCGGAACATAGCGCGTGGGACCATCCACTTCCTCGCCATCAAGCAGCACCCGGCCAGCCGTTGGCCTTTGAATGCCCGCAGCGATTCGCAGCAGCGTGGTCTTGCCGCAGCCTGACTGGCCCAGCAGGCAGGCGATTTCGCCAGCCTGCAGTTCAAAGCTCAGGTCCTTCAGGATCTCGGTGGAGCCGATGCTGCAGGAGACATTCTCAAAGGTGAGCCTGCCCGCAAACAACGCGCCCGCCGTGCCGCGCGTGCCCCAGCGCTGCCGCCCGGGCTGATGGGAAATGTCACTGCCGTCCTGCATGGAATCCGCCAATACACCAGAACCGCCGGGAAGGAAACGTGCTATGCCGCGCCGTCGAGCTCCAGGACGGGAAAATTGGCGAAGTAGTCCGCCTCGAAGGCGCTGATCGTTTCACCTTCCTTCATCAGGCTCGCCAGTTCCGCGGCGGGAATTGCCGCCGCAAGCTGCTCCATGATGCGGGCCCGTTGTCGCTGCTCGGTGTGCTGGCGGCCATCGGGAAAGTCGCCGTAGCGCCGGTCGACAAATCCCATGAGCCGCGCCGCCCGCCGCGGATCGCCGGCAGCGGCTTCTATTCCCGCCGCATTCTGCAGCATGGCCCAGTGCCAGAATGTGTCGTCGCGCGGAACCGATTCAATCGCCTCGAGCAGCGCTTCCAGCGCCTGGTCGGCGGCACCGTCGGCCAGATGGTAGGCGGCGAGGTTGCAATACTGGTAGCCGCGTTCAAGCTTGTAACCGCCGAGTTCGCGCAACTCGCGCAACAGGTCCATGCCAAGGGCTATGGCGCCCGCGTTGTTTCCCCAGCGGTGCAGCACTTCGGCAACAAAGATCCCTGAGCGCAAGCCGCTGCGGGTGTTGCCAGTGGCCCGGTGCATGGCCAGGCCCGCCTCGCATTTGGCCAAGCCCAGCAATTCCTCGCCCTGGTTCAAATAACTCAAACCGATTGAAATCAGGGCTCGCGCCTTGACCTTTGAAGCTCCCATGTCACGAACCACAATTTCCAGTTCGGCCACGATGGCACGGCCCGGTTCATCGCGCAGCTGCGATAAAAGGATGAACCCCTTCAGCGCCAGAGCCTGCGCCAGTTTGACCGTGTTGGAGGTCTCGCGGTAGTATTCCACTGCGGGCCCGATGACAGTGACTGCGAGGTGATCCAGCGCATCCGTCCGGCACAGTTCGGCATAACCCAGCCGCAAACGCGCATCCAGATCGCGGTCTGGAACATTCTCCAGGGCGTGCAGCGCCCGCTCGCAGTGACTCATCCCTTCGCGATAGAGCCCGGTTTCAAGCCAGAGCCTGTAGGACGCCGCGCAGAGATCCGCGTAGTCCTGCCACAGCGCTTGCTCCTGCAGCCAATCCAGCGCCGCGCGCAGGTTATCTGTTTCAGAACGGTAGACATCGAGCCATTGCCGGTCGGTCAAGTCTTCCCAGGCATCGAGGCTGGCTTTGAACAGGGTGGTGAAATACGCTGCATGGCGCCGCCGCGCCTCAGCCACTTCCTTGTGGGAAAGCAACTGGTCGCGGGCAAAATGCCGGGATGTTTCCAGAAGCCGGTAAAGGGCCTTGTTGTTCCCGTCTTTCACCACCAGCGACTTGCGCACCAGTTCCGAAAGGCTCTCGGCCTCGCCGGCGCCCGCCACCGCCAACGCCGCCTCAAGCGAGAAGCTGCCGTTGAAAACACTGAGTGCCCGGAATACTTTGCGTTCAGGCTCCTTGAGCAGGCTGTGGCTCCAGGTCATCGCCGCCATCAGGGACTTGTGGCGTGGCAAATCCGTGGGCCACGAGGCAAACAGCCCGGACAATTCCGATTTGATCTGCCGTTCAACCGCTTCAATGCCCAGCGTCGCGGCACGCGCCGCCGCCATTTTGAGGGCAAGCGCCACGCCATCAAGATTCCGGCAAAGCCGCGACACCACATCCCATTCGGCGCCGCTGATCGCCTCGCCCTG
>JAEUMI010000135.1 GCA_016792825.1 Hyphomicrobiales bacterium | reverse complement strand
CACCCCGGCCCGGGCGTCAAGCACCACGATCCAGATGGCAAACAGCACCACGGTGAGCACGATGGTGGTTTGGCCTGCGCCGAACACCACCATGATGACCGGCACCAGCGCCGACAGCGGCGCCGACAGGAACATGTTGACCCAGGGCAGGAAGATGCGGTCGGCAAGGATCGAGCGCCCCATGAGCACGCCCAGCGGCACGCCGATGCCGATGGCGATGATATTGCCGAGGATGAAGGCCTTGCCGGTGATCCACAGCGCGTCACCGAAGGCCGCGGTGGGCACGATCTCGATGATGCGGGCGAAGATCCGCGACAGCGGCGGAATGATGAAGCTTGCGCCCGTTCGCCCGGCGATTTCCCAGACCACGGCCCAGATCAGCAGCGACGACATGATGGGGAGGCGGTATTTTCCGATATACATGGTTCCCCCTCAATCCAGATAGCGCTTGAGGCTTTGCCAGATCGACTCGACCGTATCGAGATAGGCCGGATCGCGGCGGATTTGGTCGGGGCCCGCGCCGCGCACGATGGCCGGCTCGACGATGGCGGACACTTGGCTCGGCCGGTGCGACAGGATGATGATCCGGTCCGAGACATAGACTGCTTCCTCGATCGAATGGGTGACGAACAGGAAAGTCTTCTGTTCCCGGGCGATAAGTTCGAGCAGGTCTTCCTGGAACTTGCGCCGCGTCTGCTCGTCAACCGCCGAGAAGGGCTCGTCCATCAGCAGCACCTTGGCATTGACCGCAAGTGCCCGGGCCAGCCCGGCGCGCTGCCGCATGCCGCCCGAAAGCTCATGCGGATAGGCGTTCTCGAAACCCTTGAGCCCGACACTGGCGATGTATTTTTCGGCAATCGCTTCGCGTTCGCTGCGCGCCATGCCTTTGAGCTCGAGCCCGAAGGCCACATTGCGCATCACGCTGGCCCACGGCATCAGCGCGAAATCCTGGAATACGAAGGCCCGCTCCGGCCCCGGCCCGGTGACCACCCGGCCATCAACCTTGACCTCGCCGCCCGACGCCGGGATGAGCCCGGCGATGATCTTGAGCAGAGTGGTCTTGCCGCAGCCCGAAGGGCCGAGCAGCGAAGTGAGCTGCCCCTCGGCGAAATCGATGGAAATATCATTGAGGGCCTCGACGCCACCGGCATAGGTTTTCGAAACGCGGCGGACCTCGACCATGGAGCGGGGCGCGGGCTGGTTCTTTGCGGCGGCTGCGGCGGTCATGCGGTGGCTCTTTTCTCTGGTCGGAACATGACGGCCTCGAGGCGCTCGAGGAGCATGATGAACACTACGGAAAAGACGATGATGGCGAAGATCGCCGCATACATGTTTTCATATTCCGCGATTGACTGGTTGTAGGTGATGATGTCGCCGATGCCGGTGGGCGTGATCAGCAGCTCGGCGAGAATGACGCCGATGAAGCCTGCGGCACAGCCAAGCCTGAGGCCGGCGAAGATGACGGGGCTTGCCGCCGGCAGGATGATCTTGAGGATCAGCTGCCAGCGCGAGCCGAGGAACGACTGCCCCATCTCGATGAGCGAGACCGGCGTGTGGCGCACCGCGGTGAGCGAATTCAGCACGATCACCGGCATGGCCATGATGCAGACCGTGAGGACCTTGGAGGTGAGGCCGATGCCATAGGCGAAGGTGAGGATCGGGATCAGGGCCGCAAGCGGCGCGGACTGCGCGATGATGAAGAGCGGCGAACCCAGCCATTCGGCAAAGCGGTTCAAGCCCATCAGCACGCCGAGGCCGACGCCGAGGAAAATCGAAACGATGAGCCCGATGGCGAGCGGCTTGAGGGTGATGAGCAGGGCCCGGGGCAGCGTGCCGTCAACGATCATCGCGAAGAGGGCGGTCATCGTGTCGCTGAACGGCGGGAAGGCCGGGCTGATCGGATAATGCCCGGCAATTTCCCAGGCGCCGCAGACCACCACCGCCGAGATGAGCCACAGCATGGCCGGGTGGGCGAGGGGGCTTGCCGCGAAGTCGGCCTGCCGGACTGCCGGGGCGGTTTCGGTGATGAGGGTCATGGGCGTGTCCGGCGCTGGGCTCCGGGCATGTCTTGCGGCATGCCCGGATGCAACGGCAATTGAGGTTTAACCACCAAGGGCCTTCTTGGCGGCATCAAGCGGCCCGAGGTCCCAGAAGTCCTCGACCTTCAGGCTGTCTGCCGGGCCCTCGAGCTGGCCGGCTTCCGTGTAGAACGAGAAATCGACCTTGGCCACGGCGGCAGGATCTTCAAGCGGCGCGAAGACGCCTTCCTTCACCGCCTCGGCGTAGAACGGAACGACTTCGTCAAGCACTTCCTTGGGCTGGTCGGAAAGCAGGTTGCGCTTGGCGCGCTCCGCTTCGATCACCCCCGGATCGGCTTTCATCTCGCGCCACAGCTTGTGCAGCTCCTCGACGATGATGTTGGCCTGTTCGCGGTTGTCCTTCAGCCAGCCTTCGCTGGCGAAAACGAGTTCATCGCTCGCCGCTTCATCGAGCGACGGCAGCACGTGGAACTTGTCGCTCGCCTTGGACATCAGCAGGTTCTTGTTGGCAAGGTCGACGACGGTGGCCTTGATCTGGCCGTTCATCATCGCGATGATGCGGTTTTCCGACCCCGGCACATAGCTCCGGTCGCCGAAGGTGATGCCTTCACGCTTGGCGATGATGTTGCCGATCGCTTCCGTGCCGGTGCCGCGGGCATGGAAGGTGATGGGCTGGCCGTCCATGTCTTTCCAGGTCTTGTATTCCTTGGAGGCGACCGGGAAGAACACCAGGCGTGACATCTGGTAGATGTTCTTGAGGGGCAGCTTCGATTTCTGGATCACCGAATAGGGCGTGCCCACGCCGATGTCCGACTGGCCGTTGATCATCGACTGGATCGACAGTTCTTCCTTGGCGAAGGACGTAATCTCATAATCCACGCCCCGGTCCTTGGCGCGTTCCATGGCCACCGCAAAGGCGAGGGTTTCGACCGATACGACGTCGCCCAGGGCGACGCGCACTTTTTCCGCAGCTTCGGCTGCCACAGTAAAGGCAAACAAGATGCCGGCTGATGCGGCGCCTTTCAACATTAAGGAAATTGGTTTCATCTGAGCTTCTCCCATTTATTCTTCATGATCTTGGAGGTTTTGGTGCGCGTTTCGCGTCTTCCTGCCTCGATTGGCATATAACCAATTCTTGATTGATTAGGCAATTATGGGGTAATGGTCAAGCCAATTGACCGATTTTGCCCGGGCCGCTAAGAGGATTCCGGGGCAAGATCGAAAACAGGGAGCGGGAAAATGGACGAGGCACAAGGCGCGCTCACGCAATTGCGTGCCTATCTGGCGCAGCAGAACCTGAACGCCAACGCGCAACTGCCGCCGGAGCGGGAGTTCTGCGAGGTGCTTGGCGTCTCGCGCGGTGAACTGCGAAAAGCCCTGGCCGTGCTGGAGGAGAATGGCGAACTCTGGCGCCATGTCGGCAAGGGCACCTTCGTCGGCACCCGCCCCTTCGAGGAAATCACCGGCGTTTCGGATATCGCCGCCGCCAGCAATCCCCGCGAAGTGATGCATGCCCGCCTGGCGATCGAGCCGGTTCTGGCCCGCGAGGCGGCGCTCAACGCCACCGCTGCCGACATTGCCGAGATGCGCCAGTGCCTGAAAGCCTCGCGCGGCGCCACCACCTGGCGGCAATACGAGAACCACGACAACCGGCTGCACCGGCTGGTGGCCGAAGCCTCGCACAATACGCTTCTCATCGCCCTCTTCGACACGCTGAACGCCGTGCGCCGCGCCGTGGTCTGGGGCCGGCTGCGCAACAATGTCGACCGCCCGCCGGCCGATCATCACAGCTTTCGCGAACACGAAGCTTTGGTGGACGCCATCGCCGACCGCGACCTGGCGGCAGCCACCGCCGCCATGGACCGCCATCTCCATGCCGTGCAGGCCAATCTCCTGCGCTTCCGCCAGGCGGCGGAATAGATCAGGACGCGTATTTAGAACTCGCAGGCCTTGGGACGTTTCCCGACCTGCCAGTCCGCAAGCTTCACCAGCTTGAACGTCCCCTTCATCGGCTGGTATTCGTCCAGCACATGGTACGCCACACCTTTGCCGGTGAGGAAGTTGATGTCGCAACCGCCGATGCGGGTCTCCACGTCCCATGACCCGTCCGCCTTGTGGACCTCGTTGCCCCACTCCCAGTCCCTTGTATAGCCAGCCACCAGGAATTCACCGCCGCGATGGACAATGGTGAGACTCTCGCCCCAGGTTTGACGTGCACCCCAGCCGTAAACGAAAGTGGCGATGAGCGATCCCTTGTCCGTGTTTTCGAGCGGCTGAACCCAGTTGGTTTGTTCCGTGTCGGCAATTCCTTTCTTGAGAAAGGTTGGCTTGCGCGAAAGATCGAGTTTTTCATCCCCGGCGGCCAAATAAATGTAAAGGTCAACGCTCTCTTCGCCTTCCAGCCCGTAGCGTTCGTCGCTCATGGCGCCGAAGTCGGTGCGCCCACCGGGGCCGCCCACCACGACCAGAACGGCGCGATCCATCTTGCCGTCCCGGTCAATGTCGAGCGTCGATTCGTAAAGCGCCTCGCGCTTTTCTTCGGCGAATGCGGGAGCTGTCGCAACGCCACATGCAAGCAAAGCAATGGGAAACAGCGTGCGGACGGTCATGAATGAACTCCTCGCCAACGGCAGCAAGTGAGGAGTTTTGCGTAAGCCTGCATCTTTGGCAAGACAGGCCCGGTGCTCACATCTCCGGAATGGCGATTCCCTTTTGCGCGCAGGCGGCGCGCACCGTGTTGCGGAGCAGGCAGGCGATGGTCATGGGGCCGACGCCGCCGGGAACGGGCGTGATCGATCCCGCCACTTTTTCGCAGGATGCAAAGTCGCAATCGCCGACCAATCTGTTCTTGCCGTCGCGCTCGATGCGGTTGATGCCGACATCGATGACGCAGGCCCCGGGCTTCAGCCAGTCGCCCTTCACCATTTCGGCCCGGCCCACCGCGGCAATGACGAGATCAGCGCGGCGCACCACCGAAGGCAGGTCTTTCGTCTTGGAATGGGCGATGGTGACCGTGCAGTTTTCGGCGAGCAGCAACTGCGCCACGGGCTTGCCCACGATGTTGGAGCGCCCGATGACCACCGCCTCAAGCCCCGCCAGCGAACCCAGCGCGTCCTTGGCCAGCATGACAGAACCTACCGGCGTGCAGGGCACCAGCGATTCCTGTCCCGTCGAAAGCCGCCCCACATTCACCACGTGAAAGCCATCCACATCCTTGTCCGGATTGATGGCGCCGAGCACCTTGTCGGAATCGATATGCTTGGGCAGCGGCAGCTGCACCAGGATGCCGTGGCAGGCCGGATCCGTGTTCAGCTTTTCAACCAGCGCCAGCAGCGTGGCCTCGGGCGTTGCAGCATCAAGCTTGTGCTCCCATGAATTCATGCCGACTTCGACCGTCTGCTTGGCCTTGTTGGCCACATAGACCTTGCTGGCCGGGTCTTCGCCCACCAGCACCACCGCCAGCCCCGGCGTGAGGCCATGCTTTGCCTTGAGCTCGGCCACGGTTTTCGCCATGCGCCCGCGCAATCCTTCCGCATAGGCCTTGCCGTCAATGATCTTTGCCATCTGATGTTCCTGTGTCTGTGAGCGAGGCGAGGAAGGCCTCAATGGGGTGGGTGGGTCCGGTGATTTCAAACGTCTTGTTGCGGTCGGTCTGGCCCTTGACCAGATGGAAGGTCGATCTGGACACCATCATGGCCTTGGCCAGCGCCTTGATAACCGCCGCATTGGCCTGGCCCTTGTCGGGTGCCGCCGTTACTTTGACGCTGAGCGACACGGCGCCATCAGCCGCCCGGTAAAGCCCGGTGATTTCATTGCGCGAAGCCTTCGGCGTGACCCGGACGGCAAGCAGGTTCCGCCTCAGCGGCCCGTTCACATTCACAGCAAGGGCGCGGCGTAATAAACGATGAGGTAGCGCAGGAATTGCAGGGCCAGCAGCAGCACGATGGGCGAAATATCAATCCCGCCGAGATCGGGCAGAACCCGCCGGATAGGCCCCAGAAACGGCTCCGTCAGCCGGTGCAGGGCATAGCTGATCTGCCGCACATAGGGGTTGGCCCCGTTGATGACATTGAAGCCGATGAGCCAGCTCATGATCACCATGGCCAGGATCACCCAGAAATAGAGATCGAGCAGAGTGAGGATAAGCCAGAGGAAAGGATTCACCATGATGCCTGCAGGGTTGGTTAAGTCTGCGCCAGATGTAAGGCGGAAGGGCCTGAAGTGCAAGCCGCTGCCTTGACGGGCTTGGGGCCTGTCTCTAGAACAGCACCCGGCCGGGGCGGTAGCTCAGTTGGGAGAGCGCGGCGTTCGCAATGCCGAGGTCAGGGGTTCGATCCCCCTTCGCTCCACCAGCCAAAACTAGATTGTTGAAAACTCTAGTTATTACGCAATATCAGTCACTTACAGTTCCATTTGTTACACGTATCTGTTACACATTTGGACATGAATGAAGTGGCGAAAACTCCTCAACTGCAATGCCGAGCCAATGGCGTCTTTTATTACCGAGCAAGGCTGCCCGGTGATGTACTCAGAGCCATCAATGGCAATAAACGAGAATGGAAACGGCGAACATCTACGAGGGGTGCGCCTCTAGTAACGTGGTCCAAACTTGTTGGTAAAAATGGTGAGCCGAAGAAGGAGCTTTGGTATTCGCTTGAAACCCGCGATATCAGCGCAGCCAAGCGCGCGTTGCCGTCAAAGCAAGTTGAGATCAACAGTCTGTTTGAGCAGATCATCCGACTGCTCGCCGGGGAACAAAATACTCCGACAATGCGGGATGTGGAGAAGCTGGCTGCAAAATGGTTTGCCGAAAGAGACGAAAGTCGTCGTCTCGCCAATCTAACGCCTGCTGACGATGAAGATACGGAGAGCCTGCTCAGAGAAGATTTGGCGCAATCTCAATCCCAACGACTTGAAGACCTGGGCTCCTATCAGAAGATTGCTGAGGCATTGCTGTTCAAGGAAGGCTTTGCTGCGGACTGGAGCACATCCCCGGTGCGATTTCTGGTTCAGCTAATTCAGCGCGGGAGAATTGAACTTTGTCAGCGGGCGCTAGGCGAGTACCTGGGGAGCTACGGCAAGACTTATGACGATATCTTCGAGGTCTTCAATGTGGACGTAAGCCGCCCAAGAACGCCGAGCTCCGCAGATTACACACTGAAGGAACTTATCAGCGATTTCATGCAAGATCGTTCAGCTTCGATCAACAGCAAGTCAGTTACCAGTTATGAGACCGCGTTTAGAGTTGCAAAGGATGTGCTGGGAGAAGGCGCAATTGTACGGGACATATCGCGTGAACAATGCCGCCAATACGTGAATATCCTAAAACAGTTTCCATCCAACTATAAGAAGCATCGTGCTTTGAAAGGCTTGGACACTGTCGCAGCGTCCCAGCGTGCAAAAGAGATCGGATTAAAGCCCATCTCCGTCTCAACAGCCAATGGCTATCTAAGCAGGTTTGTTACGCTCCTGAAGTGGGCCGTTGTTGAGGACAAACTGCATAAGAACCCAGCGTTGAACCTATCAGCAGGTACGGAACTATTGGCGAAGGAAGACCGAAGGCTCCCGTTCACCATCCAAGAATTGCAGAAGATATTTGGCGCGCCGCTTTTTACGGGGTGTGTGGATGATGAGAACAACTATAACAGGCCAAAAGTTGGCAACTGTCCGCGTCGTTCTCGTTTTTGGGCTCAGCTAATAGCGATATTTACAGGGTGCCGCTTGAACGAAATTCTCCAGATGAGAGTGGATGACATTCAAGAAAGAGACAGCGTCAATCTCTTCGTTGTCCGCCTGGTGGATGATGGCGGTCAAAGAGCGCCTGACAAGAAGGTGAAAACCAGCTCATCTCGCAGAATTGTTCCTGTTCACCCTGAGCTAATCCGTATCGGCTTTCTCAAGTATGTTGAGAGCCAGCGCGTCGCAGGTGCAAACCGACTTTTTCCAGAAGTGAATGTTGGGAGTGACGGTTATTATTCATCACCCTATTCCAAATGGCACAATCACTTCTTGACTAGCGTCGAAGTGAAGTCGGAGCGAAAGAGTTTTCATAGCTTCCGGCATAACTTCCGAGATGCCATGCGCGAAGCAGATTTAAGCCAGGGGATTTCGGAAGCTTTGGGTGGATGGGTTTCACGATCAGTGTCTTCCAACTATGGTAGCGGGTTTTCGCCAAAAGCGCTTGAGGTTGCCATGAACAAGATTAGGTACGAAGGTTTGGACTTGTCCCACCTCCATGTTGAACTGTGAAGAAAGCAGGTACAGGTTGTTTGACTAGGGCGTGAACTCATAAACGGGCATGGTTAGATCACGCAAGCATGTCTGCTTCCGAGGCGAATGCGGCCATTTTCGGCTATCGTTGCGATGTCGCAGAAGGGCCAATTGGAGACATCGTGCCCCTGTTTCGTCATTTAATCGAGGAGCGGATGCTAGGAGGATCGGCAGCATGGCCTTAATTTTCTTCTCCCCTGGGGCCAGTCTTCCAAAGCAGGTTTAAATGTCCCTCTTTTCATGTGTCGGACAATAAAAAAGCTGAAGATCGCCAGCCCGATGATCATGATCACGCCGCTTTCGCCTGTCTGAACCTGCGGTGAAAGCGGACCCCAATACCGCTTTTCATCCGTCGCCCCTTGGCTTGACCAACAGCTCACGGTCGAGCTAGTGTGACCATAATGACGAATGCTAAGTCCCAAATAGCAATTTTGCGCTTTGTTTGCGTATTGGTAGCGGTTGCCTTAATGCTTGCTCCTGTCCAAGTTTCTTGGGCTGCACAGTCCCCGCAGCCTATGGAAATGTCGAATGCCGATTGTCCCGAACAGAAGCCGTGTTGCGAAACGGCCGCGCCCGATTGCGTTGCATCCCAATTCTGCTTCTCGAAATGTGCCAGTTCAGCGGGCCTTGCATTCACCGATATCTCGCCTTTCGTGACAATTCTGGCGGATGGCACCTTTTCCATAGCGATAGAGCCTCTAACGTCACGCGCTTCTGCGCCTTTACGACGACCTCCTCGCATTTAACTTCCTGAAACACTTAAGCCGGGCAGCGCGATGCGTTGCCTGTTCAGCTGTGATTTATGGAGGTTTTCCCATGCGTATATTTGCACGCACAGTTCTTACATTACTGCTCATTGCTTTTGGCGGAGCGGGCGGCTTCCTGGCCGCAACAAAATACCGTCCGCACTTCGATGCACTCGCCAGCCAGATCATGATCAGCGGCGTTACCGCAACGTCCGCAGACCGCAGGATCATCTACTATCGCAATCCGATGGGTGAGCCAGATATCTCCCTTGTTCCCAAAAAAGACTCCATGGATATGGACTACATCCCTGTTTATGCGGATGAATCAACTTCAATAAAGGAAACCTCGTCTTCGACCCTCACGGCTCCCGCGCCGGAAAGGAAGATTCTCTATTACCGCAATCCCATGGGCCTGCCTGACACCTCTCCGGAACCCAAAAAGGATTCGATGGGAATGGATTACATCCCGGTCTATGCGGATGAGGGCGAAGGCCCCGCTGATCCTTCGATTGTCAGAGTAAGCGTCGAAAAAATCCAGCGTGCCGGTGTGCGTACACAAGTTGTTGAACGGCATGTCATAGCGGAGCCCTTGCGTATTCCCGGCACTGTGAGCCTTGATGAACGGCTGGAACACTCTATCACGATCCGCACCGAGGGTTTCATTGAGAAAGTCTATGCGGGTACGACCGGCTTGCATGTGAAGGCAGGTGACCCCCTGTTCCGCTTTTACAGTCCGCAAATTGTCCAGGCTGTTGTTGACTACCGACTGGCCGCCGCCCAAGGACAACGTGAAACTGGAAAAACTAAGCTGATCAACTACGGCCTTTCCGAGAGCTACATCAAAAGTATTCCCCTGGAAGGCGAATTGCCATTGTCGCTCGACTGGCCTTCGCCCGTTGACGGCGTGCTGATGAGCAAGAACGTTGTCGTTGGAACGCGCGTCATGCCTGGGGATGAACTTTACCGCTTGGCAAATGTCTCTAATGTTTGGGTGATCGCCGATGTACCTGAGCAGGATGTTGGGCGAATTGCTGTCGGCAATCCTGTCAGCATTTCGGTACGGGCCTTCCCCGGCGAAACATTCCGGGGAAAAGTTACATTCGTATTGCCCGAACTCAAGCCGGAAACCAGAACCGCGCAGGTCCGGATTGAGTTGCCCAACCCCGATCACAGGCTGTTGCACCGCATGTATGCGGGTGTGACTATTGATACGGGGAGTGAAGCTGCTGTTTTGGCAATTCCCGAGTCGGCCGTCATTGACAGTGGCGACAAGCAAGTCGCAATCATCGAAGTCGGTGAAGGCCGCTTCAAGCCCCAGGCTGTCAGGATTGGGCGTCGTGGCGGTGGGCAGGTGGAAATCTTGGAAGGGCTTGTTGCAGGCGAAAGGATTGTGACGCGGGCCAACTTCCTGATTGATGCTGAAAGCAACTTGCAAGCAGCATTTACCGCACTGCTTGCGGGCCAAGGAGCTCCACAGTGATTGGCGACCTTATAGAATGGTCGGCACGCAATGTGGTTGTGGTGCTCATCGGGACTGCGTTTCTGGCATTGGCAGGGTTGTATGCGGTCTGGAATACGCCTCTAGACGCAATTCCT
>JAEUMI010000122.1 GCA_016792825.1 Hyphomicrobiales bacterium | reverse complement strand
GACGTTCCGGATTGTGGAGCAAGGAACGTAGCGCCCTCAGATTTTCCCGGGCTGGGATCCCGCGTACTTCGCTGGGGCGTGAATCCGGGGCCGGACAGATCGGCCATGCCGGTCTGGCGCTTGACCACATCGGCGAGGGTGTTCAGGGCGGCAATCTGGTCGGCTACGACCTTGCGCATGGCATCGGCATTGGTGCGGGTTTCTTCCGGCAGATCAACAATTGCCCGCTTGAGATCATTGCGCGCGCTGTCGATATCCTTGACTACCTGCTGGGCCGTCATGCGCATGTCCTGGGCGGTCTGCTGGAAGTCGCTGGCGGTTGACGAGAGCATCTCGTTCATCGAGGCCATGGCACGCTCGTGCTGCTCGCGCAGGACGCGCGAGGCCTGGGTGATCTGCCCGCCTGAACTTGCTTCCATCTTGCGGATTTCCTGCTCAAGGTTACCAACGGCAACATTGGTCTGGTCGGCAATGATGCGGCTGATGTCCTTGGCACGGGTTTCAGCGGTGACCAAGGAATCCTCGATAAGCCGCATGTAGCTCGTCATCACTGCATCGATTTCCTGGGCGCGCTTGGAGGCATCGTCAATCAGGCTGTCCAGGGCGACCTTGCGGCTGAGAAGGACGTTCTCCATTTCTCCGTTGAACTTGTCGATGGATTTTTCAACCAGGACGGAAACATCCTCCAGGCGGTCCGAAATGCGGCTGCCGGTCATTTCCAGCTTTCCGGTGAGTTGCATGGAAATGCTTTCCAGGCGGTCATCGATTGAGGATGCGGCGGTTGAAAGCTGATCGGCCAGGTAAGTATTGGCGGTTTCAACATGCTTGGAGAATTTGCGGTGGGCTTCCGAAAGCTGGCTGTTGGTGGCCGAGGTGGCGCTGTCGAATTCCTTGACCGCCTTGTCGATGCGGTCAACGAGAAGGCCGGTTTCCTGCTCAAAGCGCCCGCTGATCTGCAAGGTGGTCTGACCGAGGCCCTCGGAGAAGGCTTCACTGGCCTTGCCAAGATCGGACATCATCTGGCTGCTGGCGGTATCAAGGATTTCAGCAAACTTGGCGCCGGTGCCGGAAATGCGCCCGGAAATATCGCCGGTGACTTTCTCGAGGATTTCGGTGGCGACATCGAAGCGCGTGCCCAATTCGCGGGCAGTTGAGTCGATGCGCGTGAACATGGAATTGCCGGCGCTGGCCAATTGCTCGGCAACCTCGGCGGAAGTTTTTTCCAGACGCTGGGTCATGACGACGTTTGCGTCCTGAACCTGGCGCGCGACGCGGACTGCGGTGTCGACGAAGGTGTTGGTCACGTCGGTCGAGGTCTGATCCAGCTGCTCGCTCATCATCTTGGTGTTGGCGGTGAACAGCGCCGTCAATTCGGTCGAGGCCTGGTCAAGCTGCGAGCCAATCCGCTCCTCGGTGGTTTCCAGAAGGGTGTTGAGCTGGGCCGATGAGGTATCGAGTTTCCGGGTGAGATTCTCGGTCACGCTGGTGACCTTGCCGGTGATCGAAAGGGACGTATCATCGAGGCGGGCGAAGAGCTGCCCGGCTGTCTCATCCATCTTCGAGGTGATCTGACCGGAGGTCTGGGTCAGGAAGCTGAACATGTCTTCGCGGGCGCCGCTCATTTTCTGGATGAATTCGCCAGACACGCCGATCATCTTGTCGGTCACGAGGCCGCTGGAGATCTCGATATTCTGGGCCAGGGCAACACCGGAATCCTGCATCTGGCGGGAAACGATGTCCGAGGTTTCCTTGAGATGGGATGAAATGGTCCCGCTGGTTGTCACCAGCAGGTCATTGATGCTTGAGCCAGTTGACTGCAACTGGCCGACAACGCCGGTGCCCGCCTGCTCGATGCGGGAATAGACATAACTAGTCGCTTCCTCGATCTTGCTTGCGACGGAGGCGGCGGTTTCACCGAGCTTGTTGGTGACATGCTCGCTCTGCTGGTCGATGGCGTCAAAGACTCGCAGGGCGTTGTTCTCGATGGTCGTGCCAAGGGCATTGGCGCGGCTGTCGAGATTGCCGTAAAGCTTCGAGGCGGTTTCTTCGATATGGCTGTTCACATAATTTGCCTGGAGGTCCAGACGGTCAAACACGCCGGTTGAGGTTTCATCCAGTTTCAGATTGATCTGGGTGGCCTTGTGGCCGATTTCACTGAAGAGGCGGTTGGTGGTTTCCTCGACCTTGCCGGCGAGGCCCGAGCCTGCGGCATTCAGCTGGGTAAAGAGCTGGTTCGCCGTCTGGTCCAAGCCGGTGAGGAACTCGGAATTGGTGGTTGACAGGCGGTCCGACAATTTCTGCGTCGCGCCTTCCACGCCCACGACGATTTGCGTTGCGGCCTGATCAAGGTAGCCCTTGAGGTCGCCATGGGTGCGGGCAACCTTGTCCATGTAGTCCTTGGCGACATTCTGCAATCCCTGGTCGACGCGGCCGCGGCTCAATTCAATCTGCTGGGCAGCATCAATGCCGGAGCGCTCAATGAGCGAGGCCACTTCGCTTGAAGTTGCCTTCAGATGATAGGTGATGTTGCCGCTTGAGCTTTGCACCACATCGGACATTTCAGCGGTGAGGGCCTTGATCTGGTCCATGCTTTGCACAAGCAACTGCGTGACATTGCTTTCCATGCCCTGGACGTTGCGGCCGAAGTTGGTGGTTTCGGCATTGAGATGGCCGGCGGCGGAAGACAGGGTTTGTATCTGGTCCTGCAGGTGCTGCGAGAAGGTGCGCAACTCGCCCACCAGCATGCCGGACATGCGCTCCATTTGCGTGGTCTGGCCGCCAATTTCGCTGCCGGCGACGGTGGCGCGGGCGGAAACTTCATCAATGGTGCGGGCGAGTTCGCTGGTCGAATTCTTGAGGCCCTGTTCAAACCTGACGAGGGTGGACTGGGCGCTGTTGACGACGCTGTCGAGATTCTGCGTGTTGATTTCCAGGCGGGCCAGCAAGGGGGCCGATTCATTGCCCACCACGAGGGAGGCCTGGTGCAGGGCGGCGCGCTGGTTTTCCAGTCCGGTCACCAGGGTACGGATGCGGTCCTCATTGCCGCCGAAGGCGCGCTCGATGGCCGATATTTCCTTGTGAACGATTTCCTCCAGAACGGTGGCGCGCTGGACCGCGTGTTCGACGCCGCCGACGAGCAAATCAACTTCCGAGCGGACCGCCTGGGCGATGGACGTGAGGCCCTCGGTGGCAATGTCCTGGGGGCGGATCAGGCGCATGGCCGACTGCATCAGGACTTCCGAAACCTGACGCAACTGCTGGGCGCGCGAATAGAAATAGGCCATGATCCCCATGATGATGACAGGGAAAGTGAGCAGGGCCACGGACGCCACAAGCTGCGGCAGGGCCTGCTCGGCGATCACGGGTGAATAGGCCATAAACCAGACGAATACCCAGGCCAAGATTGCCGGTATGGCGACGTAGTAAGCGACGTAAGACGGCCGCCGATGCAGTCTGGCCATCATCATGCTGGTGCCGGGGTCGTTTTCGTTGGCAGGCCGGCCACGCAAGGGTGTTGCCTCCAGAGACGGGCCGCGTCTTGATTCAGCCTGCCGTTCCGCCGAACGCTTGTCCCTGCGACGCGTTTCCACCGTGTTACTTGCCATACGATTTACCCACATTCTTATACATAATTTTCCAACAGCCCCTCAGGCTGCCGGAAGATGCTTGATTTCATGAAAGAATCTGCGTTTCCGATGCAGACCGGCCCCTTCCATACCTCCCACCAAGACTCCTACCTTAACCTATTGGTAACCATGATAGAACCCGTTCTGGCGCTATCCGCAAGTATAATTAAAGGTTTGGTTAAAATTATGGATCGAATTGAAACGATTCAGAAAACTGCCCATTTACGCTCGCGACCTATAACACCCCAGGAGTTTGATGCTCCAAATTGAAGCAGGGACGGCGCAGTGGTGCAAGCGGCAGCAAGCAAATCGGGGCGGACAAAACCAGTCCCGGTCATTTTTGACCGGAGCCATCTGGCGCAATACACCTTGGACAGCCCCGAGCTCGAGCGCGAGATCGTCGGACTGTTCGTGGCCCAATTGCCGGCAATTCTGGATCGTCTGCAGAATGGCGATTCGCGCGAAGATTGGCGCGTAGCCACGCATACTCTCAAGGGATCGGCGCTGGCCATCGGCGCCTGCAAAATCGGCGACCTGGCCAGAAAGCTGGAGCCGGTCAACAGCCCGGAGCAGGACGCCAAGCGCAAAAAACTCCTGTCAGGGCTGGTTCAGGCCGTAAATGAATTTGATGAAATGGCCCGGCAACTTTTCCCCAGCTGACTTGCCTTTCAATTCTTTATATCCTATGTAGCGTTCGATAAAACGAACACGAGATTGCGGACGCGACATGGCGAAAATTACCTTCATCCAGCACAATGGCACGGAACAGACCGTTGACGGCATTCCGGGCATGACTGTGATGGAGGCGGCGATCAAGAACATGGTGCCCGGCATTGATGCGGATTGCGGCGGGGCGTGCGCCTGCGCCACTTGCCACGTCTATGTGGAAGACGAATGGCTGGACAAGGTGGGCAAGCGCGCCGCCATGGAAGAAGACATGCTGGATTTTGCCTTCGACGTAAAAGATTCCAGCCGGCTTTCCTGCCAGATCAAGATCAGCGACGGGCTCAACGGCTTGCGCGTCCGGGTTCCCGAAAAGCAATTCTGACCTTACTGGAGTTTGAGATGTCTGAAGTCATTTCCACCGATGCCGTGATCATTGGGGCAGGCCCTTGCGGCCTGTTTGCAATCTTCGAACTGGGCCTGCTGGACATAAAATGCCACGTTGTTGACATTCTTGACCGGGCTGGCGGCCAGTGCGCGGAGCTTTATCCGGAAAAACCGATCTACGACATTCCGGCCCTGCCGATCGTCACGGGATCTGAACTCACGCAGCGCCTGCTCGACCAGGCAAAGCCGTTCCATCCGCAGTTTCATTTCAACCAGATGGTCACCGAATTGATCAAGCACGGAGACAATGATTTCGAGCTGCGAACCGATGGCGGCATGGTCTTCAGAAGCAAAATCGTGGTCATCGCCGCGGGCGGCGGTTCCTTCCAGCCGAAGAAGCCGCCCATTCCCGGCATTGACGCCTATGAAGGCACCTCGGTGTTTTATTCCGTCAAGAAGATGGAGACTTTCCGCGGCAAGGACATTCTCATCGTCGGCGGCGGCGATTCGGCTCTGGACTGGACTAATAATCTTGCACCCTTTGCCAGGAGTCTGACGCTGCTGCATCGGCGCGATGAGTTCCGGGCGGCACCCGACAGCGTGAAAAAAATGCGGGAGCTTGTGGCCGCAGGCAAAATGCAAATGAAGCTCGGCCAGGTGACCGGCCTTACGGGGGCCGATGGAATCCTGTCCTCGGTCCAGGTCAAGGGGAATGACGGCGCTGCCTTTGACATTCAGGCGAACACGCTTCTGCCGTTCTTCGGCCTCACCATGAAGCTTGGGCCGGTTGCCAATTGGGGGCTCAATCTCCACGAAAACCTCATTCCCGTCGACACGGAAAAATTCGAGTCTTCAACGCCCGGGATTTTCGCCATCGGCGACATCAACCACTATCCGGGCAAGCTGAAACTCATCCTGTCAGGCTTCCATGAGGCAGCACTGCTGGCACAACAGGCATTCCGCTATATCAATCCCGGCCAAAGACTGCTGTTCCAGTACACGACGTCGAGCACGAACCTGCAGAAGAAGCTTGGCGTCGCATAGGCTGGCAACTTACGGCAATACCTTCTCGCGACGCAGCCGCTTGCGTTCCAGGTCCAATTCCTGCTTGCGGTTGGGACGGCCGAGCAGCTTCCGGAAGATATCGCGGCGTTCGTGAACCGAGGCGATGACCAAGCCCATCGGTATGCCAGCCTCAACGAGCAGCGACTCACCGAGTTGCAGGCTTGATTCAATGGTTTCGGGCACGGCTTCAGTGACACCCGCAGTGTAAAGGCGCATGGCATGGCGTTCGTCGCGGGCGCGGGCAATGATCTTGAGATCGGCGCTTTCGGCGCGCGCGGCACGCGCTACGTCGTCAACGCGCACAGGATTGTCCATGGTAATGGCGATAGCCTTGGCATCGGCCAACCCGCATTTTTTCAGAAACTCGACGTTGGCGGCATCACCATAGTAGACCGGAAATCCGGCCCGGCGTTCACGCGTCACCAGGGATGCGTCCGCATCCACGGCTATGTAAGGAATCTTGTGTTCGTCCAGCATGGAGCCGATGAGATGACCCACGCGACCGAAGCCTGCGACGATGATGCGTGGCTGGTCATCTGCCGGGGGCGCTTCCAGCGTTTCCGGAGAATTGCCCTGCAGCCTTTTGGATCTCTTGACGAGTTGCTTGCCGAGTATTGCCAGAAACGGGATGGCCGCCATGGTGAGCGATACAATCAGCAACAGCTTGCTGAAAATGGCTCTGTCGAGAATACCCGTGGCGGCGGCCGAACTCAAAATGACAAAAGCAAATTCACCACAGGGGCCGAGGAGCAGGGCGGTTTCCAGCGCTGCGGCGTGGTTGACCTTCATGGCGCGGGCAAAGAGATAGGTCACCGCTGTTTTCGCAACAATCAGGGCTGCTGCGATGGCAATGATCTGAACCGGGGATTCCACGACGCCATCAAGGTCGATGCCGAGGCCCACCAGG
>JAEUMI010000108.1 GCA_016792825.1 Hyphomicrobiales bacterium | reverse complement strand
CTTGCCCTCATTGCTCCTGCGGTGGTCGATTTCATGGCGGCGCAGCCCAATGTGGTGATCCAGCTCGACCTTCTGGACCGCACCATCGATCTTCAAGAAGAGGATTATGACATGGCCTTGCGGGCCGATGAAAGTCTTGATTCCACGCCTTATTTGCACAGCCTTGGGCAGCTGGAGGTGGGACTGTTCAGCTCGCTCGCTTACATCGCACGGCACGGCAGGCCCCGCGGGCCCGGCGACCTTGCCACACACCGAGCCCTTTATCTGACAAACCAGCAGACCTGGAACCTGCGAGGAGGCCTCAACGAAAAACCCAAAGCGCAATTTTGTTCGAACCGACTCGAGGTACTAAAGACCCTTTGCCTGGGCGGGCAAGGAATTGCCCTGCTCCCCCTTTTTCTTGTACGCAGCGAAATCGAGAGCAATGAACTGGCGCAATTGCTGGATGGTTTTGAACCGAAACCAACCTCGCTTGTCCTGGCGATTTCGCCGTACCGAACACAAACCAGCGCTGTGCGCCTTTTTCAGCAATTTCTGGAGATGCGCTTCAGGCGGTTGCGGCTTTAATCTGTTTCAAGGCAGCCAAAGCCCGGGCGCGGGCAAAACCATGGTCGATCATCGGCGGCGGATAGCTCCCGCTGAGTGGCGCCTGCGCCTCCCAGGGGCGGTGGATCACATTTGATGGCAGTTCGCGGAGTTCTGGCACCCATTTCCGTACATAGGCGCCTTCGGGATCAAATTTTTCGCCCTGAAGGACCGGGTTGAAAATGCGGAAATAAGGCGCCGCATCAGCGCCGCAGCCCGCCACCCATTGCCAGCTTGCCGAGTTGCTGGCGATATCCGCATCCACCAGCGTATCCCAGAACCATTTCACCCCTTCCGTCCAGGACAGCAGCAAGTCCTTGGTCAGGAACGAGGCGGCAATCATCCGTACTCTGTTGTGCATGGTGCCGGTGGCCCAAAGCTCGCGCATGCCGGCATCGACGATTGGATAGCCGGTCATGCCCTGCTGCCATTTCTGCAACTCAGCCGGATCACTGCGCCAGAGGAAGGCAGAAAACTCCAGGCGAAACGGGACTTCGGGCAGATCCGGCCGGTGGTGCAGGATGGAATAGGAAAATTCCCGCCAGAGAATTTCCTTCAGGTATTTTTCGCCGGCAACGTCAAGCTTTCCTCTCGCCTGCGCCATCGCGTCGCGCACGGCCACCCAACATTGGGCCGGGCTGATTTCGCCCCAGTGCAGATGGGGCGATAGGCGCGAGGTGAAGGCTTGGTCCGGGCGGTCGCGGCCTTCGGCATAGTGCGCAAGGGCTTCATCGAGAAACCGGGAAAGCCCGGCCCGTGCGGCCGCCTCGCCTGGCCGCCATTCGGATTCAAAGCCTTTGGACCAGTCCGGGTGCTTGGGCAGCAGGTTCCAATCCTGCAGGTTGTCGCTTTGGAGCTTGCCTTGCCACATCACAGGCTTTGCGGCGGCAGCCGGCAGGCGCGGCTCGCCCGCCGCAAAACAGGCGCGCGAGAACGGGGTATAGACCTTGTAGGGTTCGCCGGCGCCGTTGCGGATGGCTTCCGGCTCGTGGAGGAGATAGCCGCCAAAGCGGTGGCAGGTGGCCCCGGCGCTTTCACA
>JAEUMI010000107.1 GCA_016792825.1 Hyphomicrobiales bacterium | reverse complement strand
ATGGACTTGTGAGCGGCACCTACATCCACGGCTGCTTCGCCAGTGATGGCTTCCGCAGTGCCTATCTGAAATCCCTCGGTGCTGCCTCAAGCGATCTCGTTTTTGAATCCCTCATCGAAAAAACCCTCGATGAATTGTCCGTCCATCTCGAACAGCATCTCGATCTCGATTTGATGCTGGAACTGGCAGGCGGGATATGACCCTGCATTTTGCCGCAGCAGCCTTGGCGCTACTCGTTGAACGCCTCTTTGGTTATCCCAAGCCGCTTTATGACAAGATCGGTCATCCCGTTGAATGGTTCGGAACCGTCCTCAAAAAACTCGAAGCCCTGCTTTACGATCCCCAAGCCGAACCACTGCAAGCACGCCTCAGGGGCCTCGCCGTGTTGCTCGCATTGCTGCTCATCGTCACTATACCTGCTGTCTTCGTCGCCAGCATTCTCTCCACTCTTAAGTTTGGCTGGATCGTCGAAGCCCTCCTCGCCACTGCGCTCATCGCCCAGCACTCCCTGTATGAGCATGTCAGCGCCGTCGGCAAAGGCCTCGACATATCCCTGAACGAAGGCCGCAAGGCCGTGGCCAAGATCGTCGGTCGTGATCCCGCCGCCCTCGATGAATCGGGCATCGTGAAAGGCGCGCTCGAAAGCCTCGCCGAAAACGCCAGCGACGGCATTGTGGCTCCTGTTCTGTGGTACGCCCTGCTCGGCCTGCCCGGCATCGTGGCCTACAAGGCGATCAACACCGCTGACTCAATGATCGGCCACAAGTCCGAACGCTACATCTATTTCGGCTGGGCGGCAGCACGGCTCGATGATCTGATCAACCTGCCAGCTTCGCGCCTCACCGGTTTTCTGTTTGCCGCCGCGGCCGCCTGGAATGACCAGGAGCGCGGCAAGATCGCCCTGCAGGCTATGTGGCGCGAGGCCCCCAAGCATCAATCACCCAATGCGGGCTGGCCTGAATCGGCCCTTGCCGCAAGCCTTGGCGTTAAATTCGGCGGGCCGCGCAGCTATGAAGGCGCCCGTGTTGACCTGCCCTGGATGGGTGAAGGCCGCGAAACCTTGAACCGCGACGATATTCGCAAAGGCCTCAGGCTTTACGGGACCGCGATGACTTTTTTGCTTTTTTTGGCGGTGTTTTTGGCACCGCTTTCTTGAGCCTGAGCGGAAGGCCCGCCGCCATGAACACCACATCGTCAGCCACTGCCGCCACTCGCTGATTGAGGAACCCTTGCGCGTCACGGAAGGTTCGGGCCACCGCATTGGCCGGAACAATTCCAAGGCCAACCTCATTCGACACCAGCACCACCTCAGCCTTCATCGTCCGCAGGGTCTCACACAGCATGTCCGTCTCGCGTGTGACATCAAGTTTTACGATCATCAGGTTGCTGAGCCAGATCGTCAGGCAATCAATCAGGATGAATCGACCCTTGCCGTCGATTGTTTGCAGCGCGGTTATCAGATCAAGCGGCACTTCGAAGGTTTCCCATCCCGGGCCCCTCTGGAGCCGGTGGTCGGCGATCCGCTGCACCATTTCCTCATCCGAGGCTTCCGCTGTCGCTATGTAGAATTTCTGCCCCTTGCCCAAGCTTTCCGCATAGCGGCTCTTGCCTGACCGGGCCCCGCCGAGAACCAGAAGCGTGCTCATGATCTGCTCCTTGGAATGCGCGCAATGAAATGGCCGCGCATGGCTTGCGGCCACTCGCGGAACGGAACTTCACCCGTCAGCGTGGCACCATGCAGGTCGAACCAGGCAAGAATTGCTTCCGCCTGTCCGCGTTCCGGAACATGGTCGCCGGTAAAATAGCTGAAGCGCTGGTCGTCGCGCAACACCACGCTGCAATGGCGTTTGCAATTCCACAGGCAGGCCTGCGTTTCGATTTTGATGTCATCGCGGCCCTTCTCGGTAATCAAATCCTTCATGTGGTCAATCAGCGTCTGCCCGCCCGTGCGCCCATCGGTGCCACTGGCTTCGTTCTGGGAATAGCGGCAAGTCGTGCAAAATACGAGCGAACGCATGGGCTTGCTTCGGTCCTTCGGTGATTGCTATGGTCGTCGCGCCTTCAATGGTGGCAAAGCCTTGATCTGTCAACGCAAACGAAAGCGACATGAATTACTCCCGCATCGCCTTTTCCGCTTCCGACGCGCCTGAAGCCCGCAAGGCCCTGTCCCGGTTGGCCAAGCGCTATGGCAATGCCACGCCAGAAACGGCCGATGTGGTTGTGGCCCTGGGCGGTGATGGCCACATGCTGCAAACCCTACACCGCTACGTTTCAACCGGTACCCCCATCTACGGCATGAATCGCGGCTCGGTTGGCTTTCTGATGAACGACTACACCGAGGGTCAGCTCCTGGAGCGCTTGCACGCCGCCGAACTCACCACCATTCACCCACTGCGCATGGTGGCCACCGATGAAAGCGGAAAATCCCACAAGGGCATCGCCTTCAATGAAGTGTCGCTTCTGCGCCAGCGCTACCAGGCCGCCAAACTCCAGATCTCCATCGACAACAAGGTCCGCCTCGAGGAATTGATTTGCGATGGCCTCCTTCTGTCAACTCCAGCCGGCAGCACGGCCTATAATCTGTCCGCCCACGGACCAATCCTGCCGGTGAATGCCCCCCTACTCGCCCTCACACCCATCAGCGCCTTCCGGCCCCGGCGCTGGCGCGGCGCCGTTTTGCCTCACAATGCCAAGGTGACAATTACTGTATTGGAGCCCGACAAGCGCCCGGTGGCTTCCGTGGCCGACCATGTTGAAGTGCGCCATGTGAAGGCCGTCGAGATTGCCGAGGACAAAAAGCGCTCGGTGAAAATCCTTTTCGACCCGGGCCACAGCCTGGCCGAGCGCGTGCTCAACGAACAGTTCAAGTTCTAGGCAGCGCGCACCATGTCGGCGCGCAGGCGCTTGGCGATCTTGCGCACCCGGTCTTCAGCGAAGCGCCCGATGAATTCCAGATTTCTGCTGCGCTCGGCGCTCTGCATGTTTTCATAGCGTGTCATCAGCGCCTCGATCAGGCGCCGCCCAAAGCTCTCGGGATCCAACGGAAGCCCCTCTTCCTTGGCATCTTTCATCACATCGCAAGCCGCCACCAGCAGGCCGTAGCAGGATTGCGGCAGGCCAGATTTGCTGTGCAACGATTTCAGTCCCATGAAGCCGCGCCCGAACATGAGTTCATGGGCCCGTGCCAGGCTCACCCCGGAAAGATGCGCCAGTGACCATTGCACCATCTTCATTTCGCCAATTGCCGCAGCCCGCAGTATGATCGAAGGGGTCAGCATTTTCTTGGACACCAGAAAGGGAATGGCCCGCGCCAGTTCTTCGTTGCTTGCCTCAACCAGGATCCGCAGGATGGCCGTTTCTTCCGCGTCCGCCACAAGCTCGCTGGCATCGTTGTCCGCCATCCAGCCGCGTTCTGCCATCAGTTGCTGCATGCGGTTCGAGGCGCGCTTGGCCTGCAGGATGCGGATATCCAGCGGCAGGTTCGCCCGGCCAAGCAAGAGCTCAACCATTTCAGCCGCCTGGCCGAAGCGCGTGTAAAGCGTATGGTAATCCCGGTCATCGAGATGCAGCGCATGGTTTTCAAACAGCCGCAGACAGACCTCGAGCGGTGTGGATTTCACCGCATAGGTGAGTGATTCCCGGGAAAGATCTGAGCGGAGAACGACGATCTGCTGGCGCGCCACATCGCCCACCCGCAACACCGCAAGCATGTGCCAATGGTTGAGCGCCGGGGTTGCTGCAAGAAACGGCAGTGCCACATCGTCTTCATCGGCGATGATGGAAAACAGGATGTCGGCATGCAGGGTCAAAAGGCCAACCAATCCATTGGCCAGGGTACGGCGCACTTCCTTCACCGGATCGACCGAGAGCTTCAGAACCACCGGAACAACCTGCGCGCAATCGGCCTTGGAGGTGTCTTCGGCGCACATGAGGGCCGCAAGTTGAATGGCAAGCCTGGTGCGCGCCATCGCGTCGCCATTTTCAATAACGTCTGTAAATATGCTGGTGTCGAGGCCGGGCTTGGGTTCACTACGCATATACGGGAGCCAATCTATTCGTAACAGGATTGTCTCAGGCTACGGCTCAAGCCTTAATTTTTGGTTCACCATGTCTCTTTAGGAAGACTTAAGCCCAGTCAGAGCACGCCCGCCTGGCGCAGCTTGAACTGCAGGAGTTCAAGATCGAAGGGCTGCATGATGAAGTCAGCCGCCCCTTCCATGATCGACTGGCCGATTTCCTCGGCATCCGGCTCATTGGCATAGAGAATGACCACGGTATTCTTGCCCCGTGCGGTCCGGCGCATCCGCCTGATGAAATCGCTGGACGTCATGCCCTTCGGGCTCGCCGCCATCACCACCAGATCGGTCGAATTGTCATTGCAGTACTTGAGGCCTTCGTCGGCGGCGGAACGTTCCGCGGAACTGAGGCCGAGATCGCCCAGCAATTGCGAAACGCGCTTGCGCTCCGTGGCGTCCCTGTCAATCAACAAACACTTAACCATTGCGAGTCTTCCTTGTCGTTTCGACGGGAGCGCTGCCCCTGACAATTCCCGCCTGCCGACTCCTGAGCCCCACTTGGTTAACGGGACGTTAAACACCTTTTCCACAGCTTTTCCACAGACCTTAAGCCACTGACAATGAAACACAAATCACTAGTGTCAACAGGTCTTACAAGTGTGGCTATATTGCGGCGTTCAGCCTCCGTTCAGGACTCGTGGGCCGACTCAGACGCTATCCCCAAGCAAGGCAGGGTTGTGGAAGTTCCACTGGCCTTGGCCCCTGCCCTGTGAAACGATGCCCTGGGAGAAAAATATGGCGGGCCTTTGGTATGAGGAACTTGAGATTGGCAAGCTTTATCGCCATCCTATTACCCGGACGGTGACCGAGACCGATAATATCCTGTTCTCCACCCTCACTCACAACGCCCAGCCCCTGCATATTGACCGGCATTTCGCCGCTGGAACTGAATGGGGCCAGCCGCTGATGAATTCCTTCTTCACCCTTGGCCTCATGGTCGGCATTTCGGTGAATGACCTCACCCTGGGAACCACCATCGCCAATCTCGGCATGACGGAAGTAAAATTCCCGGCCCCCCTTTTCCAGGGCGACACAATCAATGTGACAACCGAAGTCAGGTCAAAGCGGGAAAGCAAATCACGCCCTGACGCCGGCATCGTGGAGTTTGACCACCGCGCTTATAAGCAGGATGGCGCACTCGTGGCGCAGTGCCTCCGCCAGGCCTTCATGCGCAAACGGCCTGTTGAATGATCAATCCGGCCGGCGCATCCGCCAGACATCATCAATGGTGGCATATTCCGCATAGCCCAGGCGCGAGATCATCTGCATGGCGCCGCTGTTCACCCGGCCATTTTCAATGAACTTGTCGTCGATGTGAACCCCGATGACGCGGCCCACTACCAGCCAGTTGGCAACCTGCCCCTCGTCATCCGGCAGTTCGATTTTCTTGAACAGCCGGCATTCCAGATTGGCGGGGCTCTCGGCCACCCGTGGCGGCTCGATGAACTGGCAAGGCGCCTTGCTCAACCCGGCTAGGGCAAATTCATCCATCTGCGGTGTCACCCGCGATGACGTCAAGTTCATTGCTTCGCGGATGGAATAGGTGGCAACATTCACCGCGAATTCACCCGTCGCTTCAATGTTCCGCAGGCTGTCCTTATAGCCGGTCGATCCGAAGACCACATAGTGCGGACGCTCGGAAACAATATTGAAGAAACTGTAGGGAGCGAGATTGGCGATGCCGTCGGCCGAAAGCGTTGAAAGCCAGCCGATGGGCCGCGCCACCAGCGCCTTGAAGGGATCAACTTCGAAGCCGTGGTCATTGCGGACAGCGTCATAGAACATCTCAGATGGACCTCAGAAGCGCCGGCAGCTCGGCAATGCTGCGCAGCGTATGGTCGGCAAGATGGGCTATGTCGCCGTGCCCGGCATTGCCAGTGAGAACCGCAATGGCCAGGCCCGCCCCGCCATTTCGCGCTTCCTCCATGTCATGGCCATTATCCCCCACCATGGCAATCTCCGATGGCTTCAAGCCCACCGTTCCGGCAAACCGGCGGATCATGTCGCCTGATGGCTTTGGAGTGAGCACCGTATCGGCGGCAATCACATCATCGAATAGTTCCAGTATGCCGAGATGGCTGAGATGACTATGGGCGGAATAGTGGCTGTCATTGGTCGCCAGCCCCACATGCAGCGCCATCTCCTTGAGTTCCTCAAGCAGCGGCACCAGGGGCATCAGGGGCTTGAGAAGGGATTTTGACAGGGGCGCGTAGTCGACATCGATCATCCGCACCTTTTCCAGAGCTCCCGCCTCGTCAAGGCCCGGCCACCAGAAATCGATGAGCTGGCGCGTCGTGCCCGCCGCCAGGATCGAATTTGCGTCAAATCCATCCGTATTCGGATTATATCCCACCCGCGTCATCATCCGGTCGGCCTCGCCGGGGCTGATGCCGAACTGTTCGCACAGCATCTGGCGGTAGATCGGAACCCATGTGCCGTTCACGTCGATCAGCGTGCCGTCCTTGTCAAAGAGTACGCCGCGGATTGTCATGCCTTCACCCAGCGGGTGAGAAACGCCTGCGGGTCGGGCCGCGGCCGGTCTTCGAGCGGCGCGGTCGCCGTTCCAATGCAGATGATGCCAGCCACCCGTTCGCTCTCCTTCACCCCTATGGCCGCCAGTGCCACAGGGTCATAGGCCACCCAGTCTGATTGCCATTGGGCGTCAAAACCCATCGCTGTTGCCGCCAGCACTATGTTGTAACACACCGCGGCCGAGGACATGAGCTGCTCCCATTCCGGTATCTTGACGTGCGGACCCGCCGTCGAAATCACCACAATCACCACCGGCGCGCGCAGGAACAGGCCGCGCTGAAAGGCGAGGCTGTCTTCGCCATGCTCCGGATGCAGCGCTTTCCACCGTTCAGCAAAGACTTGGCCAATGTCCGCCCGCGCCGCCCCTTCGAACAGCACAAAGCGCCAGGGTGTGAGCTTGCCATGATCCGGCACCCGCACCGCAATATCGAGAATCTCCGAGATTTCCCCGGGATTTGGTCCAGGAAGACCTAAGGCTTTGACTGAGCCGGATTTTCTGGTTTTGAGAAAGGCGAGCGGCGAGCTCAGATCGTTCAGTTTTGTCATGATTCCAGCAATGTGGCGGCTCAACTTCAAAAACGCAATGATTTCAATTAGCCGTGCTTCATTAACTAAAAATTAAGTATCCCGTTGCTGGAGGCATCAGGGCCGTGCTTTGATTCACTCACCGGCCGGAAGGCTGGGGGAAAACGAAACAGGGGACGACAGCATGCACGACCTCAGCACCCGTGCACTGCAAATCCGCCGTCAGAAAAGCGCGACATCCGCAGCTCTTCTGACGGCGGTTCTGTTTGCAGCCCAGTTTGCCTGGACCGATGCCATAGGCGCTCCCAAAACGACCGAAGAAAGCGCCGTGGCGGTGATGGCGCCAAAATTCCAGACCAAAGTCGCCCATGACATCGCCATAGAGATCGTCAAGCCCGGCAACGAAGGCCTGGAACTTTCGGCAAGACTCTCAGAATCGGGTGGCCTGATAGAGCGCGACATTTCATGGACGCTGCGCGATGCCCAGGGCGGCATCGTTTACGACAAGAACACAGACTTGGCGCAGGTCGGCCTGCCGCCCGGCGACTATTCCATTGAAGCACGCTACGGCTCCGCCACCTTTTCGCAAAACCTCACTTTGCTTGAAGCCAACCGCCTGATGGTCAGTTTTGTGCTGGAAGTTGGCGGCATCCGGGTCCTGCCCCGCGTGCAGGGCCTCGGGCTCACCTCGGCCCAGACCCAATCCCTGGTCTATGCCCTCTCCGGTGCCGACAAAGGCAAGCTCATCACCATTTCCAAAGTGCCGGGTGAAATTCTCCGCGTAAAATCCGGCGATTACCGCATTGAAAGCCGTTTTGCGGCGGGCAATGCCATCGCCGTGGTGGACGTCCGCGTCAGCCCCGGCCTCATGAGCGCCGTTGAAATCGACCACGCCGCCGGACTGGCGCGGCTCTCGTATGTAGGCGCTCCCGATGCCCAGGTCTCCTGGCTGGTCACCGACGATCAGGGCGATGTTCTTCCCGCCATTGACGGATTGTCGGCCAGTGTTGTCCTCAAGCCCGGCGCCTATACCGCAAAGGCCCGGATCGGCAGCGAGTTCCTCAGCGCGAGCTTTGACATTGCCGCAGGCCAGGAACGTGACATCCTGCTCGGAAATTAGGCACTTCCATAGTTTTGCAAAGCTGTCACACTGACCGGGAATCATGGTCCCCGGGGAGGACGTACAGTGATCGTTTTCAGAGACATTTTCAGTCCGCGCTTGATCTTGCTCACCCTTGCCGTTGTGGGCTTGGCCACAACCTTAATTGCAACCATGTTTCTCAACGTCAGCGGATCGGTGGCCGCAATACCTATCCTGATCTTTGGCGTCCTGACACTTCTTGGCATCAGGGACATGACCCAAACCCGCCACGCCATCCTGCGCAACTACCCCATTTCCGGCCACATCCGCTTCCTGCTTGAAAACATCCGCCCGGAGATCCGCCAATACTTTCTTGAAACCGACAAGGACGGAATGCCCTTCCCGCGTGACAAGCGCGCCATCGTTTACCAGCGCGCCAAGCGGGCCCTCGACAAGCGCCCCTTCGGCACCCTATACGATGTCTACGATAACCGGTTTGAATGGATGCACCATTCCATGGTCCCCAGGCCGCCAAGCAGGGAGGCGTTCCGCATTTCCGTGGGCGGCCCTAACTGTACCCAGCCCTATTCAGCATCCGTCTTCAATATCTCGGCCATGAGCTATGGTTCCCTTTCCGCCAATGCCATTCGTTCCCTCAACCGAGGCGCTAAAATCGGCGGCTTTGCCCATGACACCGGCGAAGGTGGCGTAAGTCCCTATCACCGCGAATTCGGCGGTGACATCATCTGGGAAATCGGCTCCGGCTATTTCGGCTGTCGCAACCCTGACGGAACTTTCTCCGACGAGCGCTTCGCCGCGACCGCAAAGCTCGATCAGGTCAAGATGATCGAGATCAAGCTCTCGCAAGGAGCAAAGCCCGGTCATGGTGGCGTTCTGCCCGCCGTGAAGATCACCCCGGAGATTGCCGCCATTCGCGGCATTGAAATGGGCAGGGATTGCATCTCGCCGCCAACCCATTCCGCCTTTTCCACACCCCTTGAACTCGTGGCCTTTATCGCCAGGCTGCGCAAGCTGTCCGGGGGCAAGCCTGTGGGCTTCAAGCTCTGCATCGGCCATCATTGGGAATTCATGGCGATTATCAAAGCCACGCTGGAAACCGGTGTCGCCCCGGATTTCATCGTGATTGACGGCAAGGAGGGCGGCACGGGTGCAGCCCCTCTAGAGTTCATGGACCACATCGGCACCCCATTGCGCGATGGCCTGAGCTTTGTCCATTCCGCTCTCGTCGGCGCTAACCTCCGCGACCAGGTCAAGATCGGCGTCTCCGGTAAAATCACTTCGGCTTTTGACATGGCCCGGGTCATGGCCATCGGCGCCGACTGGTGCAACGCGGCGCGCGGCTTCATGTTTGCAGTGGGCTGCATCCAGGCCCAGCATTGTCATACGGACAAGTGCCCCACCGGCGTTTCAACCCAGGATCCCGCCCGCCAGCGCGCCATCGTCGTTCCCGACAAGGCCGAGCGCGTGGCAAGCTTCCACCGCGAGACCATCAAAGCGCTGTCCGACCTGATTGCTGCGGCAGGCCTTTCCCATCCCGGCGATCTCCGCCCAAGCCACTTCATGCAGCGCGCCGCGCCCGATCGTTCAATCAGTTTCGAGGAGCTTTATCATTGCATGAAGCCCGGGGAATTGCTCAATGGCAGTGCGCCGTCTGCCATGCAGCACGCTTGGCAGTTGGCTACTCCGAAGAGCTTTGCCGCACAAATCTGAGAGGATCCACCTTGAACAAGACAATGAAGGCCGCCGTGCTGCGCAGGATCGGCGCAGGCCTGGCGATTGAAACCGTGCCCCGCCCCGATCCCGGCCCCGGCGAAGTCTTGGTCAGGGTCAAAGCCTGCGGCGTTTGCCACAGTGACCTGCACGCCGTTGAAGGCGACTGGACTCCGCACCCCACCCTGCCGCTCATTCCAGGCCATGAGGTGACGGGCCATGTCGAGGCACTGGGCGAAGGCGTTGCGGATTTCAATAAGGGTGAGCGCATCGGCGTGCCGTGGATGTTCTGGTCCTGCGGCATCTGCGAATTCTGTCTCCAGGGCATGGAAACCATTTGCCCCCGAACCGAAGCCACCGGATATAGCAAACCCGGTGGTTATGCCGAATTCATGGTGGCGCCTGCCGCCTTTTGCGGCCATTTGCCTGAACATGTCGACATGCATGCCATGGCCCCCATCCTCTGTGCCGGTGTCACCACCTATCGCGGCATCAAGCGCACGGGCGCAAGGCCCGGCCAGTGGCTGGCAGTGATCGGCATTGGCGGCCTCGGCCACATCGCCGTGCAATATGCAAAGGCCATGGGCCTGCGCGTCGCCGCCGTGGATGTCTTGACCGAGAAATTGAATCACGCCAAACGGCTGGGCGCCGAAGTCCTGATCGATGCCCGCGAAGGCGATCCCGGCGCGGCCCTCAGGGAAAAATCCGGCGGCGGCGCCCATGGGGCCATCGTCACCGCTGTGTCGCCCCGCGCCTTTGAGCAATCCGTCACCATGCTCAGGCCCGCCGGCACCGTGTCCTACATCGGCCTTCCCGGCCGCGACGCCGACCAGATCCGCCTGTCGATTTCCAGCATCGTCAACAGCGAAATAACTGTACGCGGATCAAATGTCGGAACGAGGCAGGATCTGAACGAAGCCATCGCCTTTGCCGCCAACGGTCTGGTGAAGGCCGACATCAAAACCCAGCCCCTGGAAAACATCAACGCCATCTTCGCCCGCATGAAAAAGGGTGAAATTACCGGAAGGGTTGTGCTGGACATAAGTTAACCGCATGAATGCTAAACTTCATAAAACTCGAATTAACGTTTAATATCAATAGAATATGCGTGTATGTCAGTATTCGTAACCTTTCCAGCATTACACCCCAGCCATGCCCACTTTGCATGAACGGCGCACGCCAAAAGGCCTAAACCACCTCCCCTTTGCTGCACCGCAGCAAATCAATGGAGAAATGAAATGGCAACACCCAAACAAGTGAGCGAGGCACCAGACGATCCCGCAATTCAGGCCGGCGGCCATGTGCCGCCAAGTTTCTGGATTCTCGCGCTGGGATCCATCGGCGTTGTTTACGGCGATATCGGAACCAGTCCTCTTTACGCAATACGCGAGTCGGTGCTCGCCGCCACCGGCAAGTCCGGACCCATTACTGAGCCCGTCGTTTTAGGAGTCCTCTCTCTCATCATCTGGGCCCTCATCCTCGTCGTCACCGTGAAGTATGTTTTTGTTCTGCTGAATGCTGACAACAAGGGCGAAGGCGGGACCCTGTCGCTCATGGCGCTGGCCCAGCGCGTTATGGGCAGCAACATGGTGCTTATTCCCATTCTCGCCATGATCGGTGCGGCGCTGTTTTATGGCGACGCAATGATCACTCCGGCAATTTCCGTACTCTCCGCCATCGAGGGCCTCAAGGTCATAACGCCGGCACTTGAACCCTATGTGCTGCCGATAACCCTGGCGATCATCGTCGCCCTGTTCTCGGTCCAGGCGCGCGGCACCGCAAGTGTGGCCTCACTGTTCGGTCCCATCACACTCGTCTGGTTCAATGCATTGGCTTTGTCTGGCCTTGCACACATAGTCGACTATCCCGCCATCCTGCTTTCATTCAACCCGATTTATGCAGTGACGTTCCTTGGCTCGCACGGGATCATTGGCCTTGTCACGCTCGGTGCCGTCTTCCTCGCCGTCACCGGCGCGGAAGCCCTCTACGCCGATCTCGGCCATTTTGGCAAACGTCCCATTCAACTGGCGTGGATCATTGTCGTTTTCCCTGCCCTCGTAACGAACTACCTGGGGCAAGGCGCATTGCTTCTGCAACGTCCCGAAACTATCGAAAACCCGTTCTTTCTCATGATGCCGGAATGGGCCCTCGTTCCCATGGTCGTGCTGGCAACGGCCGCCACGATTATCGCCAGCCAGGCGGTGATCACCGGAGCCTATTCATTGACCCGCCAGGCGATCCAGCTCGGCCTGCTGCCGCGCATGGAAATCCGCTTCACTTCGGAGGCCCATGCCGGGCAGATCTACATGCCGCAAGTCAATTGGCTGATCATGCTGGGTGTGCTGGCGCTCGTCATCATGTTCAAGACCTCAGGCAGCCTTGCGTCCGCCTATGGCATCGCCGTCACCGGCACGATGGTAGTGACGTCCATCATGGCGATCTTCGTCATCTGGAAATACTGGAAATGGCCGCTCTGGGCGGTTCTTGCCATGATGCTTCCCTTGCTTGCCATCGATGTAATCTTCCTGGGTGCAAACGCCCTGAAAGTTCTGGACGGTGGTTACGTGCCTCTCGCCTTGGGTGCCTTGCTCATCCTGGTGATGTGGACGTGGCGCCGCGGATCGCGAATCCTCTTTGAAAAAACCCGCAAGTCGGAAGTGCCCTTGGGTGATCTTGTAAAAAGCCTGTCAAAGCGCCCTCCTCATCAGGTGCCCGGAACCGCAGTTTTTTTTACCTCGGACCCCGACAGCACCCCAACCGCTTTGCTCCACAGCCTGAAGCACTACAAGGTGCTGCATGAGAACAATGTGGTACTGACCATCCGCACCAGCGATAGTCCAAGCGTGGCGCCCGAGGATCGGGTGAAGATGGAAAAGCTGAATGAACTCTTCAGCCGTCTCATCATCACCTATGGCTACATGGAAACTCCCGATGTGCCAAAGGCCCTCAGCCTCGCCCGCAAGCTCGGCTGGAAGTTCAACATCATGACAACCTCGTTCTTCCTGTCCAGGCGCAGCGTGCGCGCGTCCAAGCACGAGGGCATGCCCGTCTGGCAGGACAAGCTGTTCATCGGCCTGGCCCGCAACGCCAATGATGCCAGCAGCTACTTCCGCCTGCCAACCGACCGCGTGGTGGAAGTGGGCAGCCAGATTACTGTTTGACGAATGCCTGCATCCCGCTGCCTCAAGCCGGAGGCAGCGGGATGAACTCTTTTTCATCACCGGGCACAATATCAAAGCGCGCCCGCTTCCAGTCTTCCTTGGCCGCTTCAATGCGTTCCTTGGAAGACGACACAAAATTCCACCAGATATGGCGCGGGCCGTCCATCGGCTCTCCGCCCAGCATCATGAAGCGCGCATCGCCCCGCGCCGTGAGCGTGATGGCATCACCGCCGCGGAACACCAGAAGCTGGTTGGCGCCGTGCGCCTGGCCGCCGATTTCCAGCGATCCTTCCACAATGTAAATGCCGCGCTCCTCATGCTCCACCGGCAAGGGCAGGCGCGCGCCCGATTTCAGCTTCACGTCCGCGTAGAACAGGTCAGAATGGGTTTTGACTGGCGACGTCGCGCCATAAATAGAGCCCGCAACAACCCGCACTTCGCGGGCCTTATCCGAAAGCAGCGGCAAATCAGCCATCGCCACATGTTCGAAGGCGGGCCGGGCTTCTTCGTGCTGCTTGGGCAATGCCACCCAGCTTTGGATGCCAAATATCTGGTGGGGCCGCATCCGTTCGTCGACGGGAGTGCGCTCTGAATGGACAATACCCTTGCCCGCCGTCATCCAGTTCAGTTCGCCAGGTGCGATCTGCTGTTCCGATCCGAGGCTGTCGCGGTGAAACATCTTTCCGTCAAACAGCCAAGTGACAGTCGAAAGCCCGATATGCGGGTGCGGCCGGACATCCTGACCCTGGCCGGCCTTCATCGTGATGGGGCCAAACTGATCAAAGAAGATAAACGGTCCCACCATCTGACGCTGACCCGATGGCAGCGCACGGCGCACTTCAAAATCTCCAATATCGCGCACCCTGGGGATGATGACGATGGGCAGCGCATCGGCGGCAACAGCATCGCCCGGCATCGGATCGGGAATGTGGGGCAAAGTCATGCCTGTCCTCCAACCGCAGAGCGCACCAAAGGAGCAACTTCCTTGCCCATCAGTTCAATTGCCCGCAGCATATCCTTGTGCGGCAGGGAGCCAAGGCCCATCTGCACCAGAATGCGCTCGTTCCCGAAAGTCCGGTGCAGCCCGATGATCTTGTCCGCCACATCTTTGGGATTGCCGATGATGAGATGGCCCTGCGGCCCGCAGGACGCTTCAAACTGCGCCCGGGTCGTCGGCGGCCATCCCCGCTCGCGTCCAATGCGCGTCATCACTTCGGCGTAGCCCGGAAAGAATGTATCGCGCGCCGCCTTGGCATCATCGGCCACAAAGCCATGCATGTTGAGGCTGAGCGGGACGTTGCTGTGCCCTGCCCGCTTGGCTGACTCGCGAAACAAATCCGCATGGGGCTTGAAACGAACGGGCTCGCCGCCGATGATGGCAAGCGCCATAGGCAGGCCCAGCGTGCCCGCCCGCACCACCGATTGCGGCGTGCCGCCAACACCCACCCATACCGGCAGCGGGTTCTGCTTGGCCCGCGGATAAATCCCCGCATTGTTGAGCGGCGCACGGATTGTGCCCGACCATGTCACATGCTCCTGCGCCCGCAGCTTCAAAAGCAGGTCAAGCTTCTCCGAAAAAAGCACGTCATAGTCATTGAGGTCATAGCCGAACAGCGGAAAGGACTCGATGAACGATCCCCGCCCCACCATGATCTCGGCTCGGCCATGGGACAGCAGATCAAGCGTCGCAGAATTCTGGTACACCCGCACCGGGTCATCGGAAGACAGGACCGTCACCGCAGAAGTGAGCCGGATTGTCTTGGTCCGCGCCGCAGCCGCCGCCAGCACGATAACGGGGGCCGAGGCTGCATAGTCCGGCCGGTGGTGCTCGCCCACCCCATAGACATCAAGCCCGACCTTGTCGGCCAGATCGATTTCCTCAAGCAGGTTGTTAAGCCGCTCTCCCGCCGAGATTGCCGGGCCCATGTCGGCGAAGGTGTACATCCCTATTTCCATGGGAGACATATGTCGCGGTTATGATGACCGTTCAAGTATCAGGCTTGTAACCGAAACTGGAGCTATCTTAAATCCGGCGCAGTCGCCTCGCTCACCAGCGCAGCAATCGCATCTGCCAGACTCATCGACTTCTGGTCCTGACTCCCGAGCCTGCGCATGTTCACCGCCTGCTCGTCCATCTCGCGTTTGCCGACCACCAGGATGACCGGCACCTTTGCCAGGGAATGTTCGCGCACCTTGTAGTTGATCTTCTCGTTGCGCAGGTCGGCGTCGGCGCGGAGACCCGCCTTGCGCAAATCATCGCGAACCTTGATAGCATATTCATCGCCCTCGGAGGTGATCGTCGTCACCATCACCTGCACCGGCGCCAGCCACAGCGGGAAATGCCCCGCATGGTGTTCTATGAGAATGCCCAGAAACCGTTCCATGGAGCCGCAGATGGCCCGGTGGATCATCACCGGCACATGCTTCTCGCCGTTGGCGCCGATGTAGAATGCGCCGAACCGCTCCGGCAGGTTGAAGTCCACCTGCGTGGTGCCGCATTGCCAGTCGCGGCCGATGGCGTCGCGCAGCACATATTCAAACTTGGGGCCGTAGAAGGCTCCCTCGCCCGGATTAATTGCCGTCTTAATTTTTCCTCCCGAGGCTTCTGCGATCTGCAGCAGCACCTTCTGCATGATGTCTTCGGCACGGTCCCAGTCGGCATCTGTCCCCACGCGCTTTTCCGGCCGCGTCGAAAGCTTCACCACGATTTCCTCGAAACCAAAGTCCTTATACGTTGAAAGGATCAAATCGTTGATCTTGAGGCATTCATCCGCCATCTGCTCCGGCGTGCAGAAAATATGGGCGTCATCCTGCGTGAACCCCCGCACCCGCATCAGGCCATGCAGCGCACCCGATGGTTCGTAGCGGTGCACGTTGCCGAATTCCGCCAGCCGCATCGGCAACTCGCGATAGCTCCGCAAACCGTGTTTGAATAACTGCACGTGCCCGGGGCAGTTCATCGGCTTGAGCGCAAATACCTGCTCGTCGCCTGTTTCCTCACCGGCAGAAGTGACGGCAAACATGGTTTCACGGTACCAGCCCCAATGCCCGGACGTTTCCCAAAGGCTCTTGTCCAGGACCTGCGGCGCGTTCACCTCCTGGTAGTCGAGCTTTGACAGCCGCCGGCGCATATAGGCAATGAGTTGCTGGAAAATCGTCCAGCCCTTGGCGTGCCAGAACACCACGCCGGGTCCCTCTTCCTGGAAGTGGAACAGGTCCATTTCGCGGCCCAGCTTGCGGTGGTCGCGCTTCTCGGCTTCTTCCAGAGCCGTCACATAGGCCTGCAAATCCTTGTCGCTGGCCCAGGCCGTGCCGTAGATCCGCGTCAGCATCGGATTCTTCGAATCGCCCCGCCAATAAGCTCCGGCCACCTTCATCAGTTTGAAGGCACTGCCGATCTTGCCCGTCGACGTCATGTGCGGGCCGCGGCACAGGTCTATCCAGCCGCCCTGGTCATAGAACTTGATGTCCTCGTTGCCGGGAATCGCATCGACCAGTTCAACCTTGAACATCTCGCCCTTGTTGCGGAAGAACTCCTTTGCCTCCTCGCGCGTCTTCACCGATTTCGTGAACGGCTTGTCACGCTGGATGATCTCGCGCATTTTCTTTTCGATGGGCGCGAAGTCCTCCGGCGTGAACGGCTCATTGCGGAAAAAGTCATAGAAGAAGCCGTTCTCGATTACCGGGCCGATGGTAACCTGCGTTCCCGGGTAAAGCTCCTGCACCGCTTCCGCCAGCACATGGGCGCAGTCATGGCGGATGAGTTCAAGCGCCCGCGCGTCATCGCGCGTGACAATCTGCAGCGTGGCATCGGCTGTGATCGGATCATTGAGATCGACCAGCATGCCATTGACCACTGCGGCCACGGCCTTTTTCTCGAGTGATTTTGAAATGCCGGCCGCGACCTGTGCGGCACTCAGTCCCTGTTCGATTTCGCGCTTGGCGCCGTCAGGGAAAGTCAATGTAATCATGCTGTCCTCCTGCTCACTCCTGCCAACACATGCAGGTAAGCGTTTGATGGGTTTTGGGTGCCGCGCTTATGGCCTTAAACGCTGCCTTCGGTCAAGCCCGCCCCGAAAAGCCTGCATATTAACCAGCTCTTAGTTTTTCCATAACCGCGTATTAACCTTAACACTTCATGTTCTGCCCGAACGACAGCGTAACAAATGGGTTGGGTAACGACATGAATAGATTTCTTCTCGGTCTCGCGGTTGCAATCATGCTTCCGGCATCATCGGCATTCGCCGCTGATCTCGATGTACCGCCGCCAGACAATCTGCGGCCGGCAACCTTTGACTGGTCGGGACCGTATCTCGGCATCTTCGGCGCGGCGATTGCCGTTGACGGCACCTACGATGCCACTTGTACCGCGGCCGTCCCCTGCGCCGTTCCCACCTATACCGACATCGAGCACAGCGGAATTGGCTATGCCGGCGGCATTCTCGGTGGTTGGAACTACCAGATGGATAGTTTTGTCATGGGCATCGAAGGCGACTGGGCTTTCGGCGGCACCGTTGCCACCAATGATGAGCCCGGAATCGACACCGACCTGAGCTTCAACAACATTGCAACACTTCGCGCCCGTGCCGGCTTTGCCCTCGACAACACATTGCTTTATTTCACTGGTGGTCTGGCCGCGGTCGACATGGAATTCGGCGCCGTCATGTCAAGCACCGAAAGCGATAGCGCCTGGGTTTACGGCTGGACAGTTGGCGGTGGTCTTGAACACGCCTTCTCCGATCGCCTCAGCGGCCGGCTTGAGTACCTTTACGTCGGCCTGGACGACGCTGATTTCAGCATGACCGATGCGGCTTTGACCACGCTTGACGCCACCCAGTCCATCGACGACATGCACATGGTCCGCGTCGGCCTGACCTACAACTTCGGCTGGTAAACCCGGATAAACCCATCATCAGGGGCCCTCACGGGCCCCTTTTCTTTTGCCGCCACTCCGGTCCTTCATAGGTCTCGGGCACCGGGTCAAACCCGTCCCCGCCCCACGGATGGCAGCGCGAGACGCGCGCCAGGCCAAGCAAAAAACCCCGCCACGCCCCGTGTTTTTCAATCGCATGTCGGGCATAGTCCGAACAGGTCGGCAAATAGCGGCAGCGCCGGCCTATAAGTGCCGACAATGTGAGTTGGTAGGTTCGGATCAGAAACAGAAGCAGATACTTCATCATGGCCTCAACGAAACCCAATATCCTGTTCATTATTGCAGATCAGATGGCAGCGCAATTTCTCGCGGCGTATGGCCACGGGGTAACCAAGACCCCGAATCTCGACCGCCTGGCCAAATCCGGCGTGGTTTTTGAGAACGCATACTCCTCCAGTCCCCTCTGCGCCCCAGCCCGCGCCACCATCATGAACGGCCTGCTGCCCTCGCGCACCGGCGTCTACGACAATGCCGCCGAGTTTCCTTCGTCCATCCCCACATGGGCCCATTACCTGCGTTTGCAAGGCTACAAGACCTGCCTTTCCGGAAAAATGCATTTCGTCGGCCCCGACCAGCTGCATGGGCTGGAAGAGCGCCTGACCACCGATATCTATCCTGCCGACTTCGGCTGGACCCCGGATTGGCGCCTGAAGCAGGAACGCATCGATTGGTGGTACCACAACATGACGAGCGTTTTGCAGCCCGGCATTGCCGAAATCACCAACCAGCTGGAATATGACGATGAAGTGGCGTTTCTCGCCGTGCGTAAGATCTATGACTATGCGCGCTTTGAACCCGGCAAGCCCTTCTGCCTGATGGCCTCCTTTTCCCACCCGCATGACCCCTACGCGGCGCGCGCCGAATACTGGAACCAGTACCGCGACGAGGATATCGACTTGCCGCGCGTTCCCGCCATTTCGCACAATCAACTCGATGCCCACAGCAAGCGCCTCTATGACGTCTCCGCCATGCAGGAATACACCGTCACCGAGGCCGATATCCGCGGCGCGCGCCATGGCTATTACGCAAATATTACCTATGTCGATGGTCTCATCGGGAAACTGCTCGATGCGCTGGAAGCCACCGGCCAGGTTGACAACACGGTGATTGTCTTCACGTCCGACCATGGCGATTTCCTCGGTGAGCGCGGCCTCTGGTACAAGATGTCCTATCTCGAACCATCGGCCCATATTCCGCTGATTGTCTGTGCGCCGAAAAAATTCAAGGCGCGCCGGGTGAAGGAACCGGTTTCCCTTCCCGATCTTCTGCCAACCCTGGTTGACGTGGCAACCAACGGAAAGGCCGAACTCGCCCGCCACACCGATGGCCGCTCACTCTACCCCCTCCTTGGCGGCGCTGCCGAGGATCCAAATGCAACCGCCTGGGGCGAATATCTGGCCGAAGGCACCGTGGCGCCCATGTACATGCTCCGGCGCGGGCCATGGAAATACATCCATTGCCCAACCGACCCGGACCAGTTGTACAATCTCGTCGACGACCCCAACGAACTGAACAATTTGGCCGAAAGCCATCCTCTCGCCAGAAAGTTTCATGCGGAAGTGGTGGCGAAATTTGATATCCCGAGAATCAATGTAGCCGTGCTCGAAAGCCAGCGCGCCCGCCTGATGTTGTTTGAGGCGCTCAAAAGCGGCGGTCAGTTTCACTGGGACTTCCAGCCGCTCCGCGATGCCTCCGAGCAATACACCCGCAACCACATGAGTGTCACTGATCGTGATCTTAAGGCGCGCTTTCCCAAGGCTCCCGATATCGAAAGCAAGAAACGCTAGAACGGCGAACCGTTGCGCCGGGTGACTGTGGATTTCGCCCCGTCTTTTGCAAAAAGCATGTCCACATCCGGGTAATGGGCCCGCTCCAGCGCAGCCCGCGTTCCGATTTCCAGATAGCTGGCGGCCGCCGTGCTCTTGTTGGCAAGATGGTGGCCATTGGCCACGCCCGCCTTGAAGCCCGCGCACATCCCGGGTGTCAGAAGGTGTTCACCGGTGTCATCGATCAGGGTGATTTCGCCCTCCACGACGAAAACGAATTCATCCTCATTTTCATGCCAGTGCCGGTGGGAGGACCATGCGCCCGGAGCCAGGGTTGTCAGGTTGACACCATATTGCGTGAGACCAAAGAAGTCCCCAAGGGCTCTCTTTTCCCGGCCTTTGACGGCGCCGGCAAACTCCGGAGGGTAAACGGTCGCCGTTCGGGGCGTGATTGACTTTGGATCCAGTTTGGAGGGTTTGCTCATACGGCCTCGGCTTTCGCTTCGATCTGGGAAATGGCATCGGTAACCGCATCAAAGGTGAGCAGCGTCGAGGCATGCCGCGCCTTGAAATCCCGCACCGGGATGAAAGCCTCATAATCCGCCCATTTACCCGTGGGCGCCGGACCGCCGTCTTTCAGCATGGCATACATCTGTTCTTTGAGCTTGCGCAGCTCCGCCGCCGTCGAGCCAACAACATGCCGGGCCATGACCGACGAGGAGGCTTGCCCCAGGGCGCAGGCTTTCACCTCCTGGCCAAAGTCGGTCACCACGTCATCCTTCATTTTGAGGTCTACCGTCACCCGTGAGCCGCAAAGCCGGGAATGGGCCACCGCGGTGGCATCTGGCGATGCCAAGCGTTGCAAACCCGGAATGTCTGCCGCGAACTCGAGGATTTTCCTGTTGTAAATCTCGTTAATCATTCACATATCCGCGTCGGTATTGCTTAACCAAGGGTCTTTGCCGGTTTGCCTCAATTTACCCCCCATGATATGGGAAGACCAGAAACTTTAGTAAAGTCAATTTAGTACCCAAAATCAAAGAGACAAAATGGACGCTATCATCAAGAAATTCCAGCGCGAAACCAGCGATTCCAAGGTTATGCGTCCGTCTCAGGAAGAGGCCGAGGCCGCCGTGCGCGTCCTTCTTGCCTGGGCCGGGGACGACCCGGCCCGTGAAGGCCTGCTGGATACGCCGCGCCGCGTCACCAAGGCATTCAACGAGTACTTTAGCGGCTATAATGAGGACCCGGCCGAAACCCTTTCGCGCACCTTTACCGAGGTGGGCGGCTATGACGATATCGTCATGCTGCGCGATATTGAGTTCACGTCCCATTGCGAACACCACATCGCCCCCTTCGTCGGCCGCGCCCACGTGGCCTATCTGCCAACCGAACAGGTGGTGGGCATTTCCAAGCTGGCCCGCGTTGTTGAGATTTTCGCCCGCCGCCTGCAGACCCAGGAAACCATGACCGCCCAGATCGCCAATTCCATTTGCGCAAGCCTCAAGCCCCGCGGCGCCGCCGTCATGATCGAGGCGGTTCACACCTGCATGTCCATGCGCGGCATCGGCAAACGCAATGTGGCAACCATTACCACCCAGTTCACCGGCGAGTTCAAGTCCAACCCGGCCATGCAGGCCCGGTTCATGGAACTGGTCCGCTCGCCTTCGGGCGGATTCTCCCTCTGATGGCTGCCTCCGCCCTCGATGAAACGAAGGCGCTTCACCTGAAGTTCGATGAGCATGGCCTGATCCCGGCCATCGTTACTGATGCGCGCGACGGAACCGTGCTCATGTTCGCCCACATGAACCGCGAAGCCCTCGATGTCACGCTCGTCACCGGCCAGATCCACTTCTACAGCCGTTCGCGCAAGCTCCTCTGGAAAAAAGGCGAGACGTCAGGCGAGACTTTTGCGGCGCTGAGCATTCTCACCGATTGCGACCAGGACGTCCTGCAGATCAAGGTCACGCCGGAAGGCCATGGCGCCGCTTGCCATACGGGCCGCAAATCATGCTTCTACCGCAAGATCGTAAATGGCGAGCTCGAGTTCATCGACAACGAGAAACTGTTTGATCCGGATTTCGTCTACCGGAAATAGGCCTTATCCCGCCGAAGCGATGTAGCTCTTCATCTCTTCCGCCTCGCGCTCGACCGCTTCAATGCGGAACTTCACGATATCGCCGATCGAAATCATGCCGGCAAGCTTGCCTCCGTCCACCACTGGCAGATGGCGGATCCGGTGCGTTGTCATCAGCGCCATCAATTCGATTTCACTGTCACCGGCCTTGCAGGTTTTCACTGCTTTGCTCATCACTCCGGAGACAGGCATCGTCATGGATTTCGCCCCGTGCTCGGCAAGGGCCCGCACAATATCGCGCTCCGATACAATGCCGGCGATCATTTCTTTTTCGTCAACAATGACGACCGCGCCAATTCGGTGCTGCGACAGTTTTTGCGCGATGCTCTGAATGGTCTCCTTCGCCGTGCCGGTTATGACGGAGCGGCCTTTGACACCAAGGATATGGGATACGGACATGCACACCTCCCGATACTTGAACGTTCTGAGGCTCACTGTACCACGCCTGAGCAGAAGGTAAATCAATTCCGCCTGTCCA
>JAEUMI010000050.1 GCA_016792825.1 Hyphomicrobiales bacterium | reverse complement strand
GCCTGGGCGCCCCAGTAGCGCGTGGCATCCACTTCAATCGGGCCGAAGCTATCGGTTTCGGTACGGGTCTTTTTCATCGCCATTCCATCCCAGACTCACAGTTCATCTTTCCAGATGGGATTACTCCACGCCTTTTTCCCGGCGTGATCAATGCACACCACGCGGAACCACGGGCTTTGCCTGGTGAGCAGCCAGCCGGTTTCCAGTTTCTTCAGGTCGAATGCCGCATCCGTGATGGCTTTGGCATTGCGCACCTGACTGCGGGAATTGCCGCAGAGCACGGTAATATTGTCCACGGGCGAACAACGGATGCTGATTTCGCTGCCGCTTACCGTGATGTCATGGATTTGCGGCCCCTGGCTCGAATAGTAGTGGCCCTTCTTGAGTGCCTCAAGAAGCACCTCTGGCCCCAGGCTTTCGGCCTTCACATGGACCCAGCCGCCGAAATAATCCGGCGTCTTGAAGTGTGCGTCATCGGTGGCAAAGGCAGTCAGGCGCCTTCCTTCGTTCAAGAGCTGGTCGAGGAGATACCAGCCGTCGCCCCGGTCGTTTTCGATGGCACAGCCATGGTTGTAGATTTCCACCGCGTGGGCACAATCAATGGCGCAGCCATCGGCCATGGTGAGCTGCGACCAGGCGGGATGCGCAATGCCGATGAAGGCGCCTGCCGCGTGGGCGCGGCGAGCAAGTTCTGCTCCGGTTTCATTTTTGCCGGCGGGCGGAAAATCAAGGGGAAGGCCCGCGGCCACGATGTGCCAGAGTTCACCCACCGAGGTCTCCGGAGCATGCAGTTCGGAGCCGATGATGGTGGTGAAGTTGTTGGAGCGCATGGCGCGGGTATCCGCCACGGGCCAGTTGTAGTGGCCGATGAAGTGGTCCGACAGCATCATGAAATCATAGCCGGCGTTCTTGTAGGCTTCGATGACCTGCGGCGGCTCAAGAGCGCCGTCAGAGAGATTCGAATGGGTATGCAGGTTGCCGCGCCAGAAGCGGCCGGGAAGCGAGAAAGGTGAAAGTGAGGGCATCAGACACTCATTTGCATGCCGAGTTCAACAACCCGGTCGGGGGGAATGCGGAAGAATTCGATAGCCCGGGCCGATTGATTTGCCAACATGATGAAAATGCGCTGCTGCCAGAAAGGTAGCGCGGACTTGGCGGAAGTGCGGATCACGCGGCGGCCAAGGAAATAGGAAGCCTGGGCCGGATCGATTGAAAGCCCCTGGGACTCGCAGGCGCGCAGGGCGGCGGGCACGTCGGGCTGTTCCATGTAGCCAAAGCGGGCTTCCACCAGCCAGGCGCCAAGAGGCAGCTGCTTTACCGAAACGCGGTTGTCCGGATCGGCGCGCGGTTCATCAGTTGTTTCAACACTGATGAAGACCAGAATGTCGTGCAGGACGCGGTTGTGCTTCAAGTTATGCATGAGGGCGCTGGGCGCATAAATTGGATCGGTCTGCAGGAATACGGCAGCGCCGGCCACGCGGGTGGGCTGGCGTTTCTCCAGGCTCTGCAACAGGCTTACAAGCTCAATCGATTCCCGGCGCAGCTTGGCGGCCAGGGCAAAGCGCCCGCGCATCCAGGTGACCATAAGCAGTATGACGGTTGCGCCAAAGAGCATCGGCACATAGCCGCCCTTGGCAAGCTTCAATCCATTGGCGGCAAGGAAGGTCAGTTCGATTACGAAAATGCCAAGCAAGGCGGGTATGACAATATAGAGCGGGAGGGTCCGGGCCTTCCAGAAGAAGACCAGGGCGAGCAGCGTATCAACCACCATCGATGTGTTGACCGCGATGCCATAGGCTGAGGCGAGGTTCGATGAGGAACGGAAAACCAGCACAAGCAGTGTTACGCCCAAAAGTATCATCCAGTTGATCTGGGCGATATAGATTTGCCCCTGTTCGGTTTCGCTGGTGTGGGTGATGTTCATGCGCGGCAGCAGCCCCAGGGACATGGCCTGCTGGGCAATGGAAAAGGCGCCGGTGATGACTGCCTGGCTGGCGATGACCGTCACGAGCGTTGCCAATATTACGAGCGGGATAAGGCCCCAGGTCGGCATCATCAGGAAGAACGGGTTCTCCACGTGTTGCGGGTGGGCAATGATGAAGGCGCCCTGGCCGAGGTAATTCAGCACCAGCCCAGGGAACACCACGCAAAGCCAGGCCAGCCGGATGGATTTCTTTCCGAAATGCCCCATGTCGGCGTAAAGGGCCTCACCGCCGGTTACCGCCAGAAACACGCCGCCAAAAACCAAAAGTGCCAGCCCAGGCTGCTGGACAAGCATTTGAATGCCATAGAGCGGATTAAAGGCATAGAATATTTGGAGGTCATCGCCAATATGGACTAGGCCCAAGAGGCCAATGGCGGCAAACCAGACCGCGGTCACCGGTGCAAAAATTGAGGCAATGCCAGCGGTGCCGCGATACTGGAACAGGAACAGGCTGAAGAGGATGGCGAGGGTGA
>JAEUMI010000038.1 GCA_016792825.1 Hyphomicrobiales bacterium | reverse complement strand
GGCTGCGCCTTTGACCGCTGCAATCGGTTTGCTGACCGCCTATCTTCTCAACCGGCAGAAATTCATCGGCCAATCCACTTTCGAGTTCATCACCATGCTGAGTTTCGCCATTCCCGGCACGGTGATCGGGGTGAGCTACATCCTCGCCTTCAACGTGCCGCCCATAGAAATCACGGGCACCGGCCTCATCCTCATCATCTGCTTTGTTTTCCGCAACATGCCGGTTTCAATCCGGGCGGGCATAGCGACGATGAGCCAGATCGACAAAAGCCTTGATGAGTGCTCGCTCATGCTGCGCCACGGAAGTTTTGCCACGATCCGCCGGGTGATCCTGCCGCTGCTGAGGCCGGCGATTATCGCTTCACTTGTCTATGCCTTCGTGCGGGCCATCACCTCGGTGAGCGCGGTGATCTTCCTGGTGAGCGCGCAATACAATCTCGCAACGGCCTATATCGTCGGGCGGGTGGAAGTTTCGGACTTTGGCGTCGCCATTGCCTACAGCTCGGTACTTATTATCTTCATGCTGCTGGCGATCGGGGCCATTCAGCTTGGGGTGGGCGAGCAGCGGCGTTCCAGCCGCGGGGTTCAGCCCATGGCGGTTCATGGGGGTGTTGCATGAAAATTGTCAGCCGGTCGGCGGCGGTCAGGCTTGATGGCGTCACCAAGGCATTTGGAAAGACGATCGCCGTCGATGCGGTCACGCTCGACATTGAAGCGGGCACGCTGGTGACACTGCTCGGGCCCTCGGGCTGCGGCAAAACCACGACGCTGCGGATGATTGCCGGCCTTGAAACGCAAACCTCGGGCCATGTGCTGATCGGCGGGAAGGACGTCACCCTTCTGCCGCCGAACGAGCGCGACGTCAGCATGGTGTTCCAGTCCTATGCCCTGTTCCCGCACATGAGCGTCATCGAAAATGTGTCCTACGGACTGCGGCAGTCGCAGCTTTCGCGGGCCTCCCAGCGCGACAAGGCGCGCGAAGGCCTGAAGCTGGTTGGGCTCGAGGGCTACGATGACCGCCTGCCCTCGGAATTGTCCGGCGGGCAGCAGCAGCGCGTGGCGGTGGCCCGGGCGCTGGTGCTGGAGCCGCAGGTGCTGCTGTTTGACGAGCCGCTTTCCAATCTTGATGCGAAACTTCGCCGCCGGATGCGGGAAGAGATCAGGGACTTGCAGCAGACCCTGGGGCTCACCAGTGTCTATGTGACCCACGACCAGGAAGAGGCGCTGGCGGTTTCGGACAAAATTGTCGTCATGAACATGGGCCGCATCGCCCAGGTGGGAACGCCGCATGATCTGTATGAGCGGCCGGCGGATGCCTTTGTCGCGGACTTCATCGGCAGCGCCAATCTCATTCCGGGCAGCATCAAGAAGCGCAACGGGAAAGAAAAGACCATTACGATCGACCTTGGCAACCTGAGCGTCGAGGTGCCGGACCGGGGCTATGAGGGCAACGACATCTATCTTGTAGTGCGCCCCAGCGGCGTGAGCCTGGACGCCAAGGGCTCAAAGGCCGCATCGCTTCCGGCAAAGGTCGAGAAGGCCACCTATCTCGGATCGCACTGGGAATACACGATCACCACGGCCAACAGTTCGATGTTCGTGATCCAGCCAACCCACAAGATATTCAAGGCGGGTGCCCGGGTTTTTGCCACCCTTGACCCGGATCACATCACGGTGGTGCGGCGCGGCTAATTGCGTTGCCCCCGTGCGAAGATTCAAGGTTAACTGGCACAGGGCTTGCCTTGTTAAGGGCAAGCGGCCGCCGTTGGGGGGCCGCGCCGCTTCACCTGTTCGAGGCCCGGAACTGTGCAAAATCCTTCCTACTCCTATATGCTGCCGCAACCTGCTGGCCTTCCGGTGCTCACCTCAACGGTTAACCCTGCGGTGCGGGCACCGGTCGAAGTCCTGACCCAATTCGGGAAGGTCGAGCTCCTGTGGCGCGAAATGGTACAGCACGGAGCCCTCTGCAGCCGCTACCAGCATCATTCCTGGATGGCGGGCTGGTGGGATCACATTGGATGCATGTCCCAGGATTCGCCCCATGTCACGGTGCTGCGCGACGATACGGGCACGCCCGTTCTTCTGCTGCCGCTGGTCCGCAAAAAAGTTGGCCCCCTTCAGGCCGGATTTTTCATGGGCGGCAAGCACACGAATTTCAATCTGCCGGTCTGGCGTCCGGGACATCTGAAGCAGCCCACCGCCGCACTGAATGCGCTTGTCGAGGGCTTGCGCCACAACGGGCCGCGCCTCGATCTTCTCGTGCTTCTGAACCAGCCTGCGGCCTGGCAGGGCATGGCCAATCCCATGCTCCAGGCGCCGCACCGGGAAGCTGCCAGCCGGGCTTATACGGGCGAGCTGCAAAGTGATTTCGAAGCCTTGCTGAAGGAGCGCATGGGTGCCAATTCGCGCAAGAAGCTCCGGCAAAAGGAGCGCCAGCTTGCGGCCCTTGGGCCTGTCGGCTTTCAGCGCGCCCGGACCTCCGCGGAAATCGACCAGGTGCTTGCGGCCTTCTTTGCGCAGAAGGCGGCGCGCATGCGCGAACAGGGGCTATCCAATGCCTTCGATGCGGCTGGCGTGAAGGAATTCACCCGGGCCGCGGCCCATGGAATTGATCCCGATACGGGCGAGCCGGTCATCGAACTCTATGCTCTCTGGGTTGGCGGCAAAATCATCGCCACCTTTGGCGGCATCGTGGCCGACGGGCGCTTCAGCGGGATGTTCAATTCGATCGCCGGGGCGGAGTTCAGAAACTGCAGTCCCGGCGAACTGCTGCTCGCCAATGTCATCCGGATGTGCTGCGAGCGCGGCCTTCAGAAATTCGATCTCGGCATCGGCGATGCGGCCTACAAGCAGGTCTATTGCCGGGATGCCGAAACGCTTTACGACTCCGTCATTCCGATTACGGCGGCGGGACAGGTGGCAGCACCGCTCTGGCGTGCCGGCCTTGCCGTCAAAGGCAAGGTGAAAAAGTCGGACACACTGCTCCGCGCTGCGCGGTTCGCCGCCCAGATGATGTCAGGGAATACGCCGGGTGAATAATCTCGCGACAGATGTGGCAATCATCGGCGGCGGGCTTGCCGGGGCCACCGCTGCGGCCATGCTCGGCCGCGCCGGGCATGCGGCGATCCTCATTGAACCGCACGCGGAGCAGCGCCCGGAATTCCGCTGCGAGAAGCTTGACGACTCGCAGCTGGAACTGCTCTCCCGCACGGGACTTGCTGATGATGTTCTGCCCCACACCTGTGCCGGTGGAAAAGTGTGGGTGGTGCGCTATGGGCGGGTGGTTGACCGCAATAAAAACAGCCCGGCCGGCATTCTCTACCATGATCTGGTGAACACGGTGAGACAGCAAATTCCCGCCAGTGTCCCGCATATCGCAGCAAAAGTCTCGGCAATTTCCGGCAATGCCGGGAGGCAGCGTGTTAGCCTTGCCAATGGTGATGAGATCGAGGCCAGGCTGGTGATACTGGCCAATGGACTGAATCCCGGCTTGCGTGAAACCCTTGAGATCAAGCGCGAGGTGCTCAGCCCCTGCCACTCGATCAGCATCGGATTTGACATGAAGCCCGAGGGTGA
>JAEUMI010000015.1 GCA_016792825.1 Hyphomicrobiales bacterium | reverse complement strand
GGGCAGGCCGCGCAGGAAGCCCCGCATGTCGTCCAGCGCCCATTTCAGGTTGATGGCGGTGGGGCGGGTTTCGTGCAGCTTTTCCCACACCTGATCGAGAGCCGCATTGCTGGCGTCACCCGCCATGGCAATGGCCACGCCATAGGCGGCGGTCACACCAATCAGGGGCGCACCCCTGACCCACATGTCGCGGATGGCGGTGGCGACATCGTCCACGGTTTCCAGGGTGACGACGCGGAACTCATGGGGCAGCCAGCGCTGGTCGATGACATCGACGGAGCGGCCATCGGGGTTGAGCCAGATGGTGTGGTAATGGCGGGCGCCTATTTTCACGTGACGATATCCTTCTCGAGCCGTTCAGCCAGTTTATTGACTTCCAATATGCTGTGAATGTGGCTGCGGTTCACCGCCAGGTGGCGGCCGAGCTTCAACGCCTTGGTCTCGCAGCGGGCGCGCAGATCGGCGTCGGCGATGGTTTCAAAATCGGCATTATGGGCGAGGCCCAGAATGCGGCGGTGCATCTCGACTCCGGCAAAGCCCAGCATATCCACCCAGATGCCGTGCAGCACCAGGTCAAGCGCCTGCTCCGAGGCCAGCATGTCGCCCTGATCCTCGAACAATGAGCGCTGATACAAGATGCCGGTGCGCTCGCCGTGCCAGAGCCTGGAAAATTCGTCGCGGAAAATTTCCCAGATGTCGACGGTCACCTTGAGCAGATAGCGCCGCATGGAGGCGCGGTTGCCAGCGGTTTCATGGCCGGACTGGGAGAAATAGCTCATCCAGAAATTGGCCAGCAGCATGCCGACGTCAAAGGCCATGGGGCCGTAGAAGGCGAATTCGGGATCGATGACGCGGGTCTGCTCCGCCGTCACCATCACCGAACCGGTGTGGAGATCGCCGTGCAACAGCGTTTCCGGCGTGGCGGCGAAGATGTGTTTGAGCCTCTGGGCCGCCACTTTCAAATCGCGGTCGGCGCGCAATTCCTTGACGATGCCATCAAGCTGCGGCGCGGTGTGGCGGTTGAGCTTCGCGTCATAATAGGGATCGCTGAAGACCAGGCTTTCGGTGATGTCGCAGAGCGCCACGTTGTCGGCGAAGAGCGCCAGATCAGCCTTGCGAATTTTGGTGTCGAGGCAGAGGTCGGAGCCGCGAAACAGGGTGCGGGCCAGGAAGAGCCCGAGGTCCTTGGCGATTTTTGGCAGTTCCTGCCCGGCAATCAGGGCGCGGCGCAGGATGATGTGGGGCGAGAGGAATTCCATGACGATGATGGCCTGGCCAGCATCGAAATGGAAAATCTCCGGCACCATGCCGGGATCGCGTTCCGCCTGCCTGGACAGGGCATGATATTCGAAGAACGAGCGCTTCAGCGGCAGCGGCCAGCTATCGCCCACGAGGCGGACATAGGGCAACGCCTGCTTGACGACGACGGCACCCTTGGGGCCTTCGACGATGAAGACCAGATTGAGATTGCCGTCGCCCACTTCGCGCGTTTTCCAGGCCTTGGCATCAGCACCGATCCGCTGCTTCAGCGCGGCAAGGCCGCCCAGCCGTGCGGGCAGTGTTTCGGGGCTCAAGGCGATAAAATCTTTGTATGAATTCATTTTTTCCAGCATTTGGCAGGTGAAAGAGGCTAGGTTTTGCACAATGCCCGGGCAAATGTAAATGACGCCGGGCCTCTTGTTTGCGGGACAGAACCTTCCATGAAAAAACCAGCCGGCCTGACGGATAATCTGCGCGGCATCCTGCTTCTGGTGGCCTCGGTCACCTGCTTCGGCGTGGTCGACGGGATCAGCAAGATGCTCATCGAAACCCAATCCTTTGGCCAGGTCATGCTGGCGCGCTATGTGCTGGCGCTCCCCATCCTGCTGCTGGCCACGGCGCCGGGCCAGTGGAAGACCCTGTTTCATACCAAGGTGGTCCTCCTGCAGATCGTCCGCGGCATCTTTCCGGTTGTGATCGGCGGATCGATGGTGATCGCCGTGTGGTACCTGCCGCTGGCGGAAGCCACGGTCATCCTGTTTGCGGGGCCCTTTCTGGTGCTGGCGCTTTCCGGTTGGCTTTTGGGCGAACGGGTGAGTGCGGCAAGCTGGATCGGCGTCGTGGTGGGTTTCATTGCGGTTCTGATCGTGGCGCGGCCGGGCTTTTCCGAACTTTCGCAATACACAATCTTTCCGCTGATCGCCGCCGTGTTCTACGCGGGCTTCCAACTGCTGACGCGGCACCTCGGCACGGCGGGCGAGGCGCCGACCACCACGCTGGCCTGGACCCTGCTGGTTGGCATCATCGTCGGCCTGCCGCTGGCCATTGCAAGCTGGACGCCGCAGACGCTGGAGACGTGGGTCCTGAGCTTTGTCCTGGGCGTCATTTTCGGCTTCGCGCAACTGCTGATGGCCAAGGCCTTTTCGCTGGCGCCGGCAAACCTGCTGACGCCGTTTACCTATTTCCAGATCCTCTCGGCGCTGGTCTTCGGCTTTCTGGTTTTCGGCGACATCCCGGATATCTGGACCTTCGTCGGCATCGCGCTCATCGTCGGCGCGGGGCTCTATGTGTTCGGACGGAATGCGCCGAAGGCGGGCTAGGCTTGCAAAATCCACGTGGTGTGATACTATCCTACCATGTCCGCACCCGCCGAAAAGATCAGCATTACCGTCACCCCCGCCATGAAGCGGGTTTTGGAGGAGCGCGTGGCTTCGGGGCAGTTTGCCTCTGCCAGTGAATTGATGCGTGAAGCGTTTCGAACCTGGAAGCGGCAGCAGGACGAGCATGAGGAGCGTCTGGCTTCCATTCGTGCGCGCATTGACAGGTCGATGAATGACCTCAAACCCAGCGCTCCGGCTGAGGAGGTTTTTGACCGCCTCAGGAAAATGCACGAGAAGAATTTGAAAGCTGCGTCTTGAAGGGCAAGCGGCTCGTTTTCCGGAATGAAGCG
>JAEUMI010000001.1 GCA_016792825.1 Hyphomicrobiales bacterium | reverse complement strand
GGCGCCCAGAAATGCTTCCGCCAGAGTGACCGGCAGTTCAATGTGAATATCATCGTCAACCCGCGTAAAGAAGCGATGGGGACGGATTGAGACTTCCACCAGGGCATCGCCCGCTTCGCCCTCGCCGGCAGACGGCATTCCCTTTCCCCGGAGACGCAGGGTCTGCCCCTCTTGAATGCCGGGTGGAATGGTCACATCCAGCGTGCCGCCATCAGGCAGGGTCAAGCGCCGGGTTGCACCGGTTATGGCATCGAGAAACTCGACGGAAAGCCGGTAGTGCGCGTCCGCGCCCTTGGCACGCCGGGCTTGCTGCGCCTGGCGCCGGAACAGTTCCGCGAAAACATCGTCGGCACCGGCAAAATCGGCAAAACCCGAAGGGTTCTGGTAAGCATGATCGGCACCAGCGCGGGAGGCATAATCCTTGTAATATTGCTGGCGCGGCGTTTCGGCGCCGAGCGCGTCGATTTCGCCGCGATCAAATTTTTTGCGCTTGGTCTCATCCGACAATATGTCGTTGGCTATGGAGAGTTCCTTGAAGCGCTCCTCCGCCTGCTTGTTCCCGGGGTTGAGATCGGGATGCAGTTTTTTCGCCAAGCGGCGGTAAGCCTTCTGGATGTCATCAGAGGTGGCGGTGCGCGCGACCCCCAGAATGTCATATGGGTCTTTCACTTTCGCTCCGTTCAGCAAAATGTTCCTTAACTCCATGTGATAGGTGACTGTGCGCGGCATTGCAAATGCGGCGTTCCGCATTCAGGAACGTGACAGTGCAGTCCGGGCTGTCATGCAATTGTGATGTTCATGCCCGAGGGGGTCGAGAGCGAAACACTACGGGGAGGAATGATGCGAATCCTGATTGTGACAGATGCATGGCCGCCGCAGGTTAACGGCGTTGTCCGCACCCTCCAGACAGTGGGCCGTGAACTCGGCAAACGCGGCCATGAGGTTCGCTTCATCACGCCGGAAGGCCACCGGACCTGGGCAATCCCCTCCTATGCGGAAATCAGGCTCAGTCTCGTCGGATCGGCAAGAATAGGCCGCGAGATTGATGCGATCAGGCCGCAAGCCATACACATCGCGACCGAGGGCCCGCTGGGCTGGGCGGCGCGGCGCGCCTGCCTCCGCCGGGGCCTGCCCTTCACGACAAGTTTTCACACGCGCTTTGCCGAATACATTGAAACAAGGCTCCCCATTCCAGGCGTGGGCGCTCTCATGTGGTGGCTGCTGCGCCGCTTCCATAGTCCAAGCCGCGCCGTGATGACGCCCACGGCGACAATTGCAAAAGAACTTGAAACGCGGAAATTCGTTAACGTGAAAGTATGGACCCGCGGTGTGGAGCACCAAAAATTCAACGATCTGCCGCGGGACTACTTCTCCCTGCCACGTCCGATCATTCTCTACGCGGGCCGGGTCGTGAAGGAAAAGAACATGGAAGCATTCCTCAACCTTGGAAACCCCGGCACCAAAGTGGTGGTGGGCGACGGGCCGGAGCGAAAGCTTTATGAGACCGGGCATCCCGAGATCGTATTCACCGGATACCTGGGCGAGGATGTCTATGCCCGGGCCCTCTCATCGGCCGATGTCTTCGTCTTTCCGAGCCTGACCGACACCTTCGGCCTCGTGATGATCGAGGCTATGGCCTGCGGCACACCCGTTGCCGCCTACAATGTGGCAAGCCCCATTGATGTAGTGGAAAGCGGCGTGACTGGCGCATTGGGTGCTGATCTTTCCCTCGCCGTGGACACTGCTCTCAAGCTGGACCGCGACGGCGTGCGCCACGGAGCGGCCAAGTTCACCTGGGAAAGGGTAGCCGAAATGTTTGAATCGTGGCTGGTGCCGCTGGATGAGGCAAAGGTCGACGCGATTCCTTCAGTGTTGGCGCGTACCTGACTGCGCGAGGGCAACGCCCGCCAGCATGATGGCGCCGCCGGCAACGAGCCATGGCGTGATCGGTTCACCAAGGATGAGATATCCCGCGGCCACGGCAACCACCGGGAGGAGATAAAGGAAGGCGCCAACTGCCGCGCCCGGCAGATGGCGGGTCCCGCAATTCCAGAGCACCGCGCCGAGGAGCGAGTTGAATGCCGCGAGGTAAAACAATTCGGCCCAGGTTTGTGCGTTTGTGGTGGAAAGCAGTTCGGCATAGGGTTTGCTGGCCATGAGCAGAATGAGCGGGGCGGCCAGGAGCATGGAACATCCGGTTACGGCGAAGCCGGTATAGTGGGAGAGCAGCGGCTTGGCGCCGATCGTGTAGATGGCCCAGGAGATGGGGGCAGCCAGGAGAAACAGGATCCCCACGCCGTCGACCGGGTTGGTGGTGGAGGCGGTAATTTCCGGCCAGAACAGAACAGCAGCGCCGGCAATCGATACCATCAGCCCCTGCCAAATGCGTGACGAAACCGGTTCACGCAGAAAAGCCCAGAACAGCAACGCGATGATGATGGGTTCGACCATCGAAATGACCGTGCCAAGGCCCGCGGCGACGCGGGCAAATCCCTGAATCGTGAACCAAGCCGAACCAAACATGCCTGCGCCGGTAATGAGCAGACGCGGCCGGTGTTCTCGCGCGATTCGCCATCCCCCGGTTACCAGCAGCCCGGGCAGAATTAAGAGCACCAACAGGCCATAGCGCAGCGCCAGGGCATTCTCCGCCGTCAGGGTCAGCGCCGTCGTCCGCATGAATACGGCGGATGTGCCCCAGATAAGCATGGTGGTAAGCAAGGCCACCACGGCCTGCGAGCGGTGCGTCGTCATCTTTCCATCGATGCCGGATCACCACTGCGCCGTCAATGTGCCAGCCGGATCTCCTGGTGAACTGCCGTGAGTTTGTCGCTCGCAGTAGCGCGGTTCAAAGGACCGGCACGCCAATCAGTTGCGGGGCCAACGGGACTTAGTGGAACAAAAAATAAAGATGTGTCACCGAAAGGCGCTAACCAAAAAAAGAAAAGGGGCAAGCCAACACTTGCCCCCAAAGCCATCGCGTCAAATTCCGTCAGAAATGGAAATTTACGCCGAGCCGAATAATACTGCCAGTGTTCTTGAGCTCGAAATCACAACCCTCGCCGAACGGGGTGCACCAGGCGGGGGGACCTCCGGAGTAATGAAGCTTATCAGTCCCCAAGTCATAATAGAGGTACTCCGCCTTAACCGAGAAACTGTCAGTCGCGGCATACTCGATACCTCCTCCTGCGACCCAACCCCATTGGCTATCTGCGCTCAGGACGAACTGAGAAGCACCGCCGTCATCGACCCACTTGGAACCTGTGTCGCCCGCGGCCAAGCCACCAGTTCCGTAAATCAAAAGCCGATCAGCCGCAAAGCCCAGCCGAGCGCGCAAGGTACCAAGATAACCATCATCGCTCACGACATGGTTATCTGATGCAATGGAACTTGTTTCCGACCCCGACACATCCAAATAGGAGAGGTCAGCTTCGACGCCGAACACTAAACTATCCGACTGCATATTATAACCAAGCTGACCACCAGCAGTCAGACCATCACCATCTGCAGTCAACGACGACTTATAATCAGGGAAATCCAGCCATCCGTTAATGTCTGTCCCTTCTGTTTCACCCCAAGCATAGCCAGCATTAACGCCAGCATAGAAGCCAGACCAATCGTACGCCAAAGGGGCAGGCGCATCTGCAGCATTCGCTATACTAGCCAGCGCAATAAAAGCTGACGCTGAGAAAACAAACCTCTTAATCATGACACCCTCCACTGAACTCACTTTTAGTCTTTTTTTAAAAGTTAACGCGTTGCTCGTCGGACTGGGAGTCATATTCTTGAGTGGAAGTTCCGCCTCCCGCAAAAATCCAGGAATGTTGCGGATTTGCCACGGTTAGTGAAACCCCTCCGATCACCAGTCTTCGGGGGCGCACATGCACAGATACGGGAAGACCATGTTGGCGAAGAGACAATTTCGGGTATCGAGGGGGTTACAAGCTTACCCGTTTGAGTATTTGCTCGTTCAGTGAGGGACCTGCGACAACCTTGGGCGGCCCGATATGTGCCGGCCATCCACCCGTGGGGGCGATATTCAGCATTGCGTAACTTCAGCAAGACGAGAGTCCTGCGCCAAGTGTGGTTACGCTTGGGCTGTAATGGATTTGGAAATATATATCAATTATTTCAATATCTTATTCAAAAGAATGGCGGAGACGGAGGGATTCGAACCCTCGATACGCTGTAACACGTATGACGATTTAGCAAACCGTTGCCTTCAGCCACTCGGCCACGTCTCCGGTGGT
>JAEUMI010000265.1 GCA_016792825.1 Hyphomicrobiales bacterium | reverse complement strand
GAAGGGTTGGACAAGGAAGTACTGGATGCCTTCAGCATAAAAAACGCGCCGGCGCCCGATCTTTCCAAGTGGCAGGCAATCATGCAGCGGGTGACGCAGCCCGAAGGTGAAGTGAAGATCGCGGTGGTCGGAAAGTACACGGGACTTCTTGACGCCTATAAGTCATTAAGCGAAGCGTTGGTGCATGGTGGCATTGCGAACAACGTGAAGGTTCGGCTGGAATGGATCGAATCGGAAGTGTTCGAGAATGAGGATCCGGCCCCTTACCTCGAGGGTGTTGATGGCATTCTGGTGCCTGGCGGGTTTGGCGAGCGTGGTTCGGAGGGCAAGATCAGGGCGGCAACATTTGCCCGAACCCGCGATGTGCCCTATTTTGGCATTTGCTTCGGGATGCAAATGGCCTGCATCGAGGCGGCGCGGAACCTTTGCGGGATTCCGGATGCAAGTTCCACCGAGTTTGGCCCCACGAAACAGCCAGTTGTAGGCGAGATGACCGAGTGGATGAAAGGCAACGAACTGGAAATCCGCAAGGCGGGTGGTGATCTGGGCGGCACCATGCGGCTTGGAGCCTATGACGCCACGCTGGCCAAGGGCAGCAAGATCGCCGAAATTTATGGATCAACCCATATCTCGGAGCGCCACCGCCACCGTTATGAGGTGAACACCCGGTACCGGGCGCAGCTGGAAAAGGCGGGCATGCGATTTGCCGGCATGTCACCGGACGGACTGCTGCCGGAGACGATCGAGTATCCCGATCATCCCTGGTTCATCGGGGTGCAATACCATCCCGAGTTGAAATCTAAGCCCTTTGATCCGCATCCCTTGTTTGCGTCCTTCATTGGTGCGGCAGTGAACAAGAGCCGACTGGTGTAGATATGGGAAAAGCGCTCCAGTTTCTAAAACCCTGGGTCGCGCTGTTGTTTTCGGTCTGGCTGCTGGTCGGGCCGGCTGCCGCCTATGACGAGGCGGTCATTGGGCAGGCGGAGCGGGCGGCACTGGCTTTCCGGGCCAGCCTGCAAGCCATCGAAAGTGAGCTGGCGCTGCCATCAATCACTGACCAGCGCCTGATTGAACACCGCACGACTCTAGAAGACATTCGCATCAAGGCGCTGAACCAGTCGAGCGCGCTTGACGAACCCATCAGGGAAATCGTCGAACAGGTCGCAAAGCTTGGTCCAGCCCCGCCGGCAGAGCGGACGGAATCGGTCGAAATCGAAGCGCAGCGCAAGCTGTTGAATGATGCCCTAAACCGCTTGCAGGGCGCCAGGACCCAGCTTGAGCTGGTGGCGGTGGAAGCCGAGCAAAAGGCGGGGCGTGCCTCGTCCATTCAACGCAACCAGTTTTTCCAGAAGATTTTTGAATCCAGCAGGTCGGTTCTGAACCCCTATCTATGGAGCGATGCCGGTGCGGGCCTGACGGTTTTCCTGCAGCGCTTGGGCGCACTGATAGGCAACTGGTGGACGCAAATTCAGCAAACCGCGAGCCTCTCGTCGCTGATCATGCTGCCGCTTACGATACTCCTGATACTGGCCGTATGGTGGTTTGTTGACCGGGTGCTGCGGGAGCGCTACAAGGCAAGAAGCCTCGACAGTGATTTTCCGGACAGTCTGGACAGGCTTTGGCTTGTTGTCCGCGCCACGCTTGGTACCCTGATCCTGCTGAGCATCCTGTTTGCGGTCACCCTCAGTTATCTGGAAAATGCTGGCTTTGTGACTGCGCGCTTCAACCTGGTGCTCGATGGACTTGCCGCCATCATAACCGGGACGATGGTCAATGGGGTTCTGGCCTACCACATTGCCGCGCCCAACCAGGCCAAATGGCGCCTGATCAATTTAGACGATGCAGCCGCTTCGCGGTTCGCGATTCTCGCCACGATCTGTGCGGCTATGTCCGGTGCATCCGATGCCTTCAGCAATCTGGCTGATGGCATCTACCTCCCGGTGAGCTATTCGATCGGCCAGTCGGCTCTTGCGTCCTGTCTCATGCTGGTCCTGCTGGCCCTGCTGCTGCTGAATTTCCGCAATCAGTCAGGCCTGGTCGAGAAAACCCCCAATCAGGTCATCTATTTCCGCTGGACCGAGGTTTTTCTAACGCCGATCTGGCTGCTGGTGCTGGTGGCGACATTAGCCCTGCTGTTCGGTTACGTCGCGCTGGCAAACTTCATCGTATTCAAGCTGTTTGACACCGCTCTCGTTGTCACATTCCTGTTCCTTGTTCACTACCTCGCGGATGCGGCCGTCCAGACAAGTTTTGATCCAAGCAGCCATCTTGGCAAATTCCTGCGGCGGGTCACGGGCTTGGGTGAGCGCGCCATCGAGCGGGCAGGGCTGCTGTTCCGCACTTTCGTGGATATCCTGCTGGTGTTCATCGGCTTGCCTATCCTGTTCCTTCTGTGGACGGTGACGTGGATCGATTTCCGGGCGCTGGCAAACAAGGCGTTTTTCGGCTTCGATGTCGGCAACGTCACGATTTCACCATCCTCGATTCTGCTTGTCGCCTTCGTGCTTTTTGGCGGCATCGCGGTCACCAAGCTTTTCGTGGGGTGGCTTAACCGGCGCATTCTTCTTGAAACCCGCATCGACAAGGGTGTTCAGGATTCGGTTCGCAAGGGCGCCACCTATGCCGGCTACATCATCGCGGCCGGGTTTGCCCTTACGGCTGCGGGCCTGGATTTTTCAAACCTCGCCCTTGTTGCCGGCGCTCTCGGTGTTGGTATCGGTTTCGGCCTGCAATCGATCGTCAACAATTTCGTTTCCGGCCTCATCTTGCTGGCGGAGCGGCCGATACGGGTGGGTGACTGGGTTTCCATCCCGGCGGGCGAAGGGCTGGTCAAGAAAATAAATGTCCGTGCTACGGAGATTGAAACATTCGATGGATGCTCAATCATTGTTCCAAATTCCAACCTGATCACGGAGCCGGTGAAGAACTGGACCCACAGCGACACTATGGGACGCTTTACCGTGAATGTGAGCGTCGCCTATGACAGCGATGCGGAGAAAGTGAAGGAACTCCTGCAGCAATTGACCAAGGCCCATCCCAATGTTTTGACCTATCCGGAACCGATGGTGACATTGCAGAAATTCGGCGTCTATTCACTGGATTTCGAAATCAAGGGCACAGTTGGTGATATCTTCTATGGTGTTTTGGTGGCCAGTGATTTGCGCTTTGCAATTCTGAAGGCGTTTGCTGAGAAAGGGATCGTAATTCCCCAGGCGCCGGTGGTGAGCGTCGCCCGCTAGTTACACCCGGTAATAATCCCTGTACCAGCTTACGAAAGCGCCGATGCCCTGGGCAAGGCCCATTTGCGGGCAAAACCCTGTCAACTGCATCAGCAATTCGGGAGAGGCATGGGTGCGCGGCACATCGCCCTGCTGCATGGGCAGCATTTTGCGGACCGCGGTTTTTCCCAGGGCCCGTTCAAGTGTCTCGATGAAGGTCATAAGGCCTACAGGCTGCCCGCCGCCGATATTGACAATTCTGAAGGGAGCCGGCTGGCTCGTGGGTGAAAGCGGCATCAAACGCAGGACTGCCTCTATCAAGTCGCTGACATAGGTGAAGTCACGCTTCATCTTTCCTTCGCCATACACTTCGATCGGGCGGTCGTTGAGAATCGCGTCGGTGAACTTGAATAGAGCCATGTCGGGCCGGCCCCAGGGCCCGTAAACGGTGAAGAACCGGAATGCGGTGGTGGGCACGCCATGAAGGCTGGCATAGGCGTGGGCCATCGCCTCCATGCCCTTCTTGGTCGCGGCATAGAGGCTCAAGGGCTCGTCCGCCTTGTCGTTTTCCTCGAAGGGGACCTTCGCGTTTGCCCCATAGATTGAACTGGTGGAGGCGAGCAAGAGGTGCTGGGGCCTTACCCGCTTGGCCAATTCGAGCACGTTCCATGACCCAATGAGATTGGAATCGATATAGGCCCTGGGATTTTCGAGGCTGTAGCGAACGCCGGCCTGGGCGGCCAGATGTACGATGATATCCGGCTTTGCCTGGTCTGCGGCCCGGTTCAGGGCATCAGCGTCTTCCAGACGGCCAGAGACAGCGGTAAAACCGGAATGGCGTGCCAGGAGAGCGTTGCGGGCCTCCTTGAGGCTGACGTCATAATAGGGCGTCATGGCGTCGAAGCCTGCCACCTGGTGACCCTCGTCGAGCAGGCGCCGGGACAAGTGGAAGCCAATAAATCCGGCGCTGCCGGTGATAAGGTATCTCATTTGGGAGCCTGTTTCGGTTCCAGCGGCGATGCAGGCCGGCCGATGCTGAAATAGGCAAATCCCAGCCCAGCCACATCCTGGGAACGGTAGACATTCCGGAGATCGACAAGGATCCTGGTGGCCATTGCTTTGCCCAACCGGTTGAAATCAAGGGCGCGGAAGGCATCCCATTCGGTCACGACGACAAGGGCATGGGCGCCTGCCGCCGCGTCATAGGCATTCTCCGAGAAATGAACATCATTGAGCAAGCTCCGCGCCGCCGCCATGCCGGCAGGATCATAGGCCCGGACTATGGCGCCCTGGTCCTGCAAGGCCTGAATTATGGACAGGGAAGGGGCCTCCCGCATGTCATCGGTGTTGGGTTTGAAAGTGAGGCCGAGTATGGCGACGGTCTTGCCACGGACATTTCCGCCACAGGCCGCAATGACCTTGCGGGCCATTCCGCGCTTGCGCTGGTCATTGATGGCTACAGTGGTTTCGACCAGGCGGAGCGGGCTGCCAAGGTCTTGGGCGGTTTTAACAAGTGCAAGGGAATCCTTCGGAAAACAGGAGCCGCCATAGCCTGGTCCGGCATGGAGGAATTTGGAGCCAATGCGGTTGTCGAGGCCAATTCCGCGGGAAACCTCCTGAACATCAACGCCGGTAACTTCGCACAGATCGGCAATCTCGTTGATAAAGCTAATCTTAAGGGCGAGAAAGGCATTTGCCGCATATTTGATGAGTTCGGCGCTGCGCCTTGCGGTAAACAGAAGTGGTGCCTGATTGAGATAAAGCGGCCGGTAAACCTCGGTCATGACGGCGCGGGCCCGATCATCGCTGAGGCCTATCACTATGCGGTCAGGTTTCTTGAAATCGCCGATTGCAGAGCCCTCGCGCAAAAACTCCGGATTGGACACCACAGCCACATCGGCAGCAGGGTTGATTTCGCGGATGATGCGCTCAACCTCGTCTCCGGTTCCCAATGGAACTGTCGACTTTGTGGCTACCACGGTGAAACCCTTGAGTGCGAGGGCCACTTCGCGCGCAACCGCATAGACATAGGATAGGTCGGCGTGCCCGTCACCCCGGCGGGACGGCGTTCCCACGGCAATGAACACAACATCGGAATCGCCAACTGCGGCGGCGAGATCGGTTGAAAAAAACATCCGTGCCGCCGTTGCGTTATCCTTCACCAGTTGGTCAAGGCCGGGCTCATAAATGGGAATTTCATTGCGTTTCAGCGCGGCAATTTTTTCGGCGTTGCTGTCGACGCAGGTTACTTCATGGCCAAAATCGGCGAGGCAGGCGCCGGACACCAATCCCACGTAACCCGATCCGATCATCGCAATTCGCATTAAATCTCTCCACGGTTGCCATCCTGGAAAGGAGATGGCAGAAGCATCAAAACTAGGCGTGTAGCGCCGTTTGGAGGGGTTCACAAGCTCGGACCGAATGGCAGTGAGCGACGAATAAACGGCATGTTTGGGCAAGGTGTAACCGCGACTGCAAATGCCAAGGTTCAAACCGCCCGTGTTGCGGATTATCGGATGTTTGGCAATGGTGATCCAAATGGATGAGGGTACCCCAGAAAGTGGGGTGATATACATCACTTCGGGTGCATTTCACACGGCAGCGGCAGTTGCCGCGGCGCGTTCGGTGCGTGAAACAAACCCATGGCTGGCAATCGATCTATACACCGATGAACCCAAAGCAGATGGGCCGTTTGACCGTGTTGTGGAATTCAGCGGCGGGCATCACCGGTCCAAAGTTGATTATCTTGCGAAAACGCGTTTTCGGCGGACCCTCTATCTTGACTCAGATACAAGGGTGGTTGCCGACCTAACGCCAATGTTTGAACTGCTGTCACGTTTTGACTTGGCCATTGCCCACGCACATGCCCGCAATGCTGGGCGCCAGACAAAGATATGGCGCCAGGAAATTCCCGACGCCTTTCCCCAACATAATGGCGGTGTGATTCTGTATCGTGGAGAGGGCAAGGCGATTAAATTTATGCAGGATTGGAGTGACGCCTTTCACCAGGCGGGATTCAAATGGGACCAAATCACATTGCGTGAGATGATGTGGACAAGTGATCTTGCCATTTATGTGTTGCCGCCAGAGTATAATATTCGCTACCGCAAGTATCTGGATGTCTGGACCGATCGGGAGGCTACCCCGAAGATCATGCATCTTGAGGACTATTATGAAGAGGTTGCCGGCAGTGCCGCGCCCCTTAAACGGAAAGACAAAGGCTGGCGCTATTTCGTCTCTCGTCTTGAGAAAGGGCTGTCAGGATAATAGATTCCATTTGGTGCTTTCCTCGCGTAACAGCAATTTTCGAGAAATCCCGCACTTCCAAAGCACCGCATTTGACCGCTCCACCGGAACTCGTCTACATCCCCGCCATGAGTGAAGAGAAACCGCTTCTTGCCATCATCGTATTTGACCTCACGGCAACAGGCGTTGTGCGTAATGCCATCCGGATTGCCAGCCATATTGCGGCTAGAGGATTGAAAACCGAGATATGGGTGATAAGTAGGGAGGGTGAATTCAAAAAGGATGTGCCAGCCGACTTGAACGTCGTTGAAATTGGCATCCCCCCAGTGCTTGGTCATATCGCGCCCAGCCGGCGGCTTCTCTCGCTTTCCGCAGTGCCCCGCATTGCGAGGCTCATCGCGGAGCGGAAACCTTCTGTGCTGCTTTCGGCGGGAAATCACTTTCACCTCGCGGCGGGCCTTGCTTACCGATGGGCGGGCCGGCCACCGGCAACGCGATTCCTTGGGAGAGCGAGCAACGCCACGCCACGCCTTGGTCGCTACGGAAAGCAGGTCGGAACCATCGCCAATTTCATTGATGCGATGAAATATCGGGAAATGCATCATATCATTGCGGTTTCGCATGAGCTTGCTGAGGACATGACGAAGTATCTCGGTATTGATGCCGCGCGGATTTCGGTCATACCCAACGGCATCGATGTTGCCCAGGTGCAGCGGCTGGTCGCCGAGCCCCTGGATGACCCTTGGTTTTTATCGGGGGAACCGCCAGTGATAATCTCGGCCGGCAGGATTTCGCGGCAGAAGAACTATGAGTTGCTTCTGGATGCGTTTGCTCTGCTGCGCCGGATACACTCCGTACGGCTTGTTATTCTCGGTGATGGTCCGCCACGGGCGCGGCAGGCACTGGCCGATAGGGCTGCGCAACTTGGCGTGAGCGAGGATTTCAGACTTCCGGGTTACGAAGCTAATCCGATGCGGTACTTCAGCCGTGCCGGCTTGTTTGCCTTATCATCGCGATGGGAAGGGGCGAGCAATGTCCTATTGGAAGCGCTGGCCTGTGGTTGCCCCGTAGTTGCAACGGATTGCCCCACAGGTGTGCGCGAGCAACTCGACAATGGACGGATCGGATCGATCGTGCCAATGAATGATCCGGAAGCGCTGGCAAGCGCTATGGCCCGCCGGCTCGAGGAGCCACGGCGCAGTGAGAGCTTAGTTGAATATGTTAACCGATTCGACCATGACCGCATGCTCTTGGCCTATGAGCAAGTGTTCAAAAGCGAAATAAAAGGTTCAGATGTTGAGCGATCCGGCTAGCGGATAAATGCCTGGTCAAATACGCCTGTATTGATCAATCAAAAAATGTAATCGAGCCCAACCTTAACAACATCAACATTGCTATCAACGTTCGGCGAACCCGGAATATCATACGTCACCTTGCCATAGTCGATATGCACGTATTCAATCCGGCCTTTCAGATGATGGCCCAAGCCATACAGAATTCCGCCTCCCAATGTCGGCCCATTCAGGAATTCGCGGTCACCGCTAACGAAAGTGTTTCTTTCTGAATCGCCCCAACTCCAACCAGCACTCACGAACAGGAGCATATTGTCAAATGGCAGACCAATGCGCCCGCTGATCGCCGCGATATTGTCTATGTCCTGGCTTACAAAGCTCGCGCCCGAACCCGTATCTCCATCGAGATCGGCCAGAGATATGTCACCTTCGATGCCTACGATAATTTTTTCCACCTCTAACGCATATCCGGCATGAATGCCCGGAAATGGATCTTGGGGCTCAGAGTCAGCATTGTCACTGGAACGGGTATCAGCAAAGCCATACGCGCCGTATATGCCGACATAGAACCCCGTCCAGTCGGGGTTTTCGGTGTCACTTGGTGCAGGAGCATTCTCAGCCGCAAAAGCAACGTTTATGCCACCCAACAAAAGAACCAAAACCGCAAGACACAACTTCATTTCGAAACCCTTTCAGAAATGCTCCCGGCTTTAGCCCAACGAAAACGCATTCCAGATTGCAATGATGCCAGTTGTCTCGACGGCATAGCCGCAGACAGCCTGAACACTTATCTTCTAGTCGTCAAGCCAGATATTTTGGCTTTCCCAACACTGGATCAAATGCAACATATTGCGAATCAGTGAAGCTTATCAGCCATTTATCGCTTCAGTAGCTAGCCGAATCGTGGCGCAGAGTCAGCAATCGGATCTTCCCCTTGCAGTGACAGGATGTGAACATGCGCATGGCGTTCGAAGAGGTCTATAATTTCCCAGCATAGCTTCAACAGACAGGCGGGGCCAGTCAGTTGGAGCCACCCAGTATCTTATTGATCTTCAGCGCATTCTCCGTGGGCGCCAACGTACCATCAAGATGGAGAAACTTCGTCTTCGTTTCCGAACAATATTGCTTTGCCAGATCTCTGAGTAAATCAGCTCTTTCAGACAGGAGTGCAAGGGCAGTTTCGGGTGACAGTCTGTCGAAGCGGCTGACACCATGGGTCCGATTGCCGATACGCTCGACGGCGAGGGTGACCGGCGTTTCTACCCAGATTATCCAATCAGGCGCGAAGGGTTTTAGCGATGCGATTAACTCATGCAAACGCCTGGAAGGATAGGAGTCCGCGCCCGATAGGATGGACCAGAGTTTTTGGATTTGTCCCTGATCAAGTAGAATTACGCGTTCACGATGCTGATAGTGCCGCAAAAATGCAACCAGATTCATGCCTCTTTTAAGCCGATTGAGAGTGAACGGCCGTGCTGCACAGCAGAGGAGCAGGACTTTCCAGGAGGCCCGCACGAGCTTTGAATTCAAACGAGTTTCTCGAAGTTGAATTGATCTCTTCTTGCCATGGGGCAGGGTGACGAGCTTGCAGATTGTTGTTTTGCCGCTGCCTGGAAGCCCAACGCACTCCACGATCATGATGGTTCTGCCTTCGCCAGATGGGTCCAGACGGCCTGTTTCGTGGCCGCGAGCACCTCTTCAAGACTCCGCCCGGCATCTATTTCACAGACCTGGGAACCGGGAAATTGCAGGGCATCGGTAATTGTGCATTTGCGGCGTATGACATCGGGATTGTGGTCTGGCTTCCGCGACAGTGCCGTTTCGGGAGCAATTTTGAGCTTAATGACTAGATCAGGACCGAGTCGGGCCGCCTCGCTGTACAGCCTTCGTTCACGCTCGGCAGCCCAAACGAAACTGCGGCCGTTCTGGAGTCTTGGGCCGTCGCTAACAGCCTCAAATTGGCTTTGTGGGTAGCGGTCAAGCAGAATGACGCTGCCGCCATCAGCAAGTCGCCTCCCGAGCCGCAGGAGCCTCAGTTTTCTGCGCAGCAGAAGCAGATCGAAAAGACGATACACTTTTTCAGCAAAGGAAACGGAAATTGCCGGGCTTTTTTCCTTCGTCCGACCGGCGCGCTTTAACTCCTTGCCAACAAGCTTCGAGAGCTGCCGTCGCGCCGCATTTATCCAGCCCGCCCGGCCATCGCCTGACCCCATATAGAGCAGGTGGACATCGATTTTGCGACGGAGCCACCGCTCGAATGACTGGCTCACGGTAGATTTGCCCGAGCCATCACTTCCAATGAAAGCAATCATGGCGCCCCCGCCGGTCAAAGTCTTCCGATAGCGGGCCGGGCCAATAAGGCGCAACCAGATCCGGGTCAATGCAAGTCTGAAGTTTAGCACTGCCGCCCAGACCAGAGCGGCAGACCAGTTCATCCGGTAATGCTGTTTGACCTGACCATAGAGATTCCGTGCCAGCGCAATGACTGCGGCATCGCCGCCCAGCGGCAAGTGGATGTCCGCATGGAGACCAAGGGTCTTGGCCAGTGCGGCAAGCCGCATTATTTGGGCCTCGCTTTCGAGCCAGAGAAGCTCATCCTTCACGCGGGCCGGAATCTTTGGCGCGAAGAGCCTGCGCCATGGTGGCATCTTGGCCCAAATCCGCACCAGCAGAATGAGAAGTTCCATCTCGGCTATTGGGATTGGCCAGCCATTCCGTTCCTCAATGCGCAGATTTTCAAGCACCGTATCGGCCCAGGGCAGGCGCAGATGCTTTACCCGCTTCAGGCCGGTCAGCATGTCGAAGTGAACGTGGAGATGCAGAAAATCGCCAGTTGCGCCATCAAAAACCAGCCAATCCAAGACATCTGGATAGCGCGCCCAAGGCTGGCTGAGAACCCTTATCGCCTTCAAATTGCACAGAATGCGCTCAAATGCAGCCTCGTCCTTGCGATTCACTAGCATATCAAGGTCGGTCTTGCCTGCCAGCGCTTCATCAATATATTTGTTGCTCTTCCACAGGGCAAAGCCGACTTTGGCTTCCTGCAGGGCGGCTCGGACGTGGACAGTGACGGGCAGCGGAGAAATCATCGCTTTATTAGTCTGGCTTAATCGGCAAGCGCAAGTGTCTGGTTGCCTGTGTTCAGGGCCAAAGTCAGCACAGCGAACTTCATGACTTGGCGACCGAGATGTTGCGACACATCAATTCGGGGTGACCCTCGCCTAAATTCCGAAAAGACCATAGATTGCCCCGCGGAACTTGATTGTCGAAAATATTTGGGTATAGGTGCGCATGTCGTGTTTAGAGGCTTTCAAGAAGCCTATGCGCCGAATGTAGTCAAATTTGAATTTCCTTCCGAATACCAGGCTGTAGACGAAGCAGGAACCAATTCGGCTGTCGACGAATGCCGTAATGGGTTCATCGCTCTTGGCAACCAATTGCAGGATGTCGGCATCGAACTCAGTTTGCCGGTCATAATTCGGTCCATCGATCCAGACGAATTCATAGTCCCGTTCTGGAATTGATTGATATGCCTTTCCCCGGAATGGTCCGTAGTGGACCTGATGGGACGGACTAAGTTGAAGGTCGATATGGGGGCGCAGATGATCCGGAATTATCACCTGCAATGCGTCATAATACTTCTGCAAATCCTCCATCGCTGTTACACGGCCAGAGCCATTCTCGTAAAGAGCCTGGGCGATGACTAGCGTTGTGAGTCCTGGCCCAAGCTCCAGGACCTCGCGTGGCTTATTTGATTTTATATGAGAGTATAGCAGCCAATAATCGTAATAATTTGCTCCGGTGGAAGGACTGTGAGTTGACAAAAGCGTGCGAAGGGCTTCATTTCTGAAAACATACCTTCGTGCCCACCATTGCGGCAATTTGCGTATATCAGGCAGCACCATAGCATTCATTCCATCTGGTTTTTCATACTCCTACCAGACCAAAGGGAGTGGTCAATACCTATCGCTGGTGAGGTTGGTTGAAAAAAGAATCGATTTTTCTTTCCAAGTTGCTGGGAGATCGACTAATTTCATACTTTTAATTCGATTGAGCGTTCACAGTATGTCAATGCCGTTGCTACGGGAATATGATGGCGCAGCCGCAGAGCTGTATGAAGTTGCTTTGGATATTGTTCTTCCAGTTGATTTCATAAAAACTAGAGCAGTATTGGACGCCGCGTGTGGCAGTGGTGAACTATGTTTCTGGCTGCTGCGGCGTGGTGCTAAGAGTGTCAGCGGTGCCGACTCTGATAGTCATTCCATCTCACAATGTCGGCGGGCTGCAGGCAGCAATGGATTGACAGCTAATTTTCTGGAAATCGACATTGAGCGCGAAAAATTGAGAGAGATCTATGATGTTGTTGTACTTTTTAGCGGTTTGCATCGGCTGCGAAATCCGATTTCCGCACTGGAAACTCTTATAGGCGCCACTCGTGAGGTGCTCATAATTGGTATTGATGACGGGAGAAGCTTTCCGAAGGGGTTTGCAAGTTTTTGGCGCATGGTTATCAATGTGTTTCCGAAGTTTCCAATACTGTTTTTATGTGGGTTAGAAAGAAAGGACTGGGACGGCGTCAATCACTTTCTATTCTCAGATCTAGCTGTTGCGACGTTGCTTACGCGGCACAGATACAGCTTTGCTTACGTGGACTTTGTTCCTTGGAGGTCAGGGGAGGGCCGGTTGGCTGTTGCGCACAAACGTCAGATCGGACATCTTGTAATAGTGGCCGGCGTTCCAACATCCGGGAAAACTACCTTAATAAACAAACTCATCGCGGGTGAATTGCCGGATATCGCAAAACAGTTGGACTTTGACTGCAAGAAAAATTGGTTGAACACTGGTTATGGCGAAGTCTGCCACATCCAAGAGCCTCGGATTGACTATCTGCTTCTGCATTTTAATATCACCAAGTCTCTCGTGGACGGCGATCACTATAGCTACGAAGGGGGACTATTGGATTTGATCAAATCGGCCCAGCGGATTTCGGTAGTCAGCTTGTGGTGCCCGGCAGCGGAACTCAGGCAACGCTATTTGGAAGGTCGCGTCAGAACCAAGCTATCGCGCTCCAAGCGCTTGCGGCAAGAGAGGAAACACAGAATCCTGCTGTCGCTCTATAGTGAGCCTGAGAATCTTGTCCAGTTGTTCGCAAAATGGTTGTCATTTGTTGAGTTGCGCTGTGCCGTTTCAATAATGTTCGAAAGCACGACCTCGGGAAAATCAATCAGCTCGCGTGATTGGCGGCAGAAGTTCCTGCAAGCGGAAGATATCTCTGCCAGGAGTGTCTGAGGGGATATCCTTCATGGAATTGTCCTTACTCGCAAATTTGGATCTTGGACCATTATTGGTTCATGGCCAATCGCAGCAAATGTGTTGTGACAGCGATTCACTGGTCCTATACTACGGTCAATAGCCCAAGGACGGGTCCAGACCCTGTCTTGTCGCCTCGTCTATTTCCTTGAGTTGGGCGTGTGTGAATTGTTGTTTGTAGCCACCGCTCTGGCCGCTTCTGACCTTGAATGACTGCGGGTCGGCATTGTCGCTAGCTTGCAGATGCGTGTCGGCGAAATATCGTTCCTTTTCCAGTCTCTTCAGGTTTTCAAATTTTCCAAAATCGACTGCGTCCTGCAATTCCTCAGCCGTGAAATCGCCACCGAAGTGATCGGTGATCCGCTTGAGCCCTATTACTGGTTCCTTGAGCAAGTCTTCGTAACGCACGATCAAGATGCGGGGGTTGCTTTTCGCAAAAGCTGCCCAGTGGTTCAGGAACGCAATGGCAGTATGGATTCCGTAGCCTGGCCTGGTTGCGAAAGAAAACAGGTCCAAATCTCTTGTGATATTATCGCGCCTGTGGGCGCGGCGGTGTTTCTGATGATAGTAGAGCGAAGTAATCACGTCGCCCGGATGCCTTGCCAGAACAACGACGTTTTTTCCATTGTAACCCGATTTGTCGGGGATCAGATTTTCGACGCTGGCGAGCTTGTCGCCGTCATGGGTGAAGAAAATAACGGGTACCCGTTCGTCAAGCTTGTGCAAATTATCAAATCTTATCAGAATATTATCGGGAGTGCCAAAACGGACGTGGTATAATCGCGTCAGCATCGCGCGTACCCATGTTCTCCCTGATTTAGGAAAGGACACCAGAATGTAGTCCGAATTTCTTATCAATCTGGGATTAACAAATAGGCGTTCTATCAGCTTGTTTCTGGCGCGGCGTGAAATGAAGAGTTCCAGAAATAGTGGTATTCGCATTGAACTTTCCCTTGCAAATGAGAATTTCGATTTGGCCGGGGGCAGCCTGACGTTGTAAGGATGGCCATCCTGCTTCCGTTATCCACCCAGTGATTTTAGGTCTTCGGCAAGCAATTTTGCATGCCACGCCAGAGTCTTCGTGAACCAGGGTTTAGTGACTTCCTCTTCCGATTTGCCCAAGACATCTTCGGACCTTTGGCAGAGATACGCCACCTGGACCAGTCTTCCGAACACGGCATCCTCTGCCTGGCCGAGTGCCTCAAGAGGCTGTGACTCGCTCCAATTTTGAAACAACGCGGTCAATTGCTTTTGCAGGCCGGGAATCCGCCTGAAAAGTTTGTAAAAGTCCGTGAAAATTGGCGCCAGATGTGCCCGTTCCCAGTCGACAATGTAGGTGATGCCATTTTCAACCAGAAGATTCCCGACGGACATGTCGCCATGGGTTAGCCCAAACGGAACTCCCACTTTGGTAATGTCCCGCTTTACGAAGTTGCAGTCTGCAAAACGTCGCAACCCCGCTTTGTCCAGACCAAACTGAGAAAATAGTGATTCAATTATTTTCAAGGTTTGGGGCAAAGGAACTGCTTCGGCGATCGAACGCTGGACCATCCCGTTGCGGAAGTAGAAATCAAAAAGCCCTTTGGCTATGTTCTTGCCATCACGCGCGGTCTCAAACAGCCTCGCCCCTTCCAGCAATTGTTCAACCAGGTAGCATCCGTCAGGTCTGATCTCGGCATGAACCAGTCGCGGCACACGTACAACACCGGCGTCCTTGATTGACTTCCTTACGGAAATTTCATTAGCGATGGCTGGCGCGGCCAACTCTAGAATCGGATTGGAGCACTTTAATGTGACACCCTGATTGAAGTAGAATGCCCTGATGTTGTTTTTCAGAAAAACTGCATCAGCAGTCAATGTGGATACGTGTTGGTTTGCCGGAACGAGCCCGAGAAGAAGCCGCCGCAGCGGACACTCTGAAACTCGTTGCAAGAAACTGTCGTGACTGCCGAGGTCCTCGCTTAGAGGCAAACGTGCCCTGATGAGCCGCTTTACTCGGCTCGTGGGCAGATACCAGCGACCAACAAGGGATAGCCTTCTTGGATCCGGGGCCTCGCCAACAAACTCCCTTGCTCTCAATTCATTCTTGCCAAGCCAGTTGAGCGACCGCGCGATATCGTGTCGGTTCACCGATTTGCCAGGGATGATCGCTGTGGGTTTCAAAATTTTTACAACTCCGGAAACAAAGCCATCTGGTGCAGCACAAATACGTTTGGATATTTTCCTAACAACAATTCCACGTCTCCAGATATTTTTCCGTTGCGGCAAGCTGTTTTCTATCCTGTTTGCCAATAGCCAATCAACCCAGACTTTCCTCCCACATACCTTGCACCGGGAATGTCGGGGCATGCTCAGAGCGCCTTGACTAGCGCTCCACTTGAACCAAATACCTCCCCTGCGCAAGTATTCTGCCGCAGCGCAATTCAGGACAAAACCGATGGCCCGACTGGGTGTTTTGGGCTAAGCAGTTATTGCGGATTTGGTGGTTTAACCTGTGAATTGTGGAGAGTGTGACAAACCTTGCAAACCTATCACGACATTCTGCTGCCTGTAGAAACCACGGCCCGCGAGTTGGATGCAAAGCTGCTTCTTGCGCTGTTTGCTGCGGACGCGGGGTTTGCGGTGCATATAGGAACACTAGCCGCCATTCAATCTCCCGGGTTTCCACCCTCGATCTATCTTTCCAAGAGCGTACGCTTCACGAAGAGCGTTCAAATCATGGCCCGGTTTGGCCATGCCGTCGTTGCGTGGGATGAAGAGGGTCTCGTCCGCTTCAAGGATGAGAAGCACGGAAATCGAATTGAGAAGGGGGCACTCCAAATACCCCGTTTGCTTTTGAGTTGGGGTCCCGACAACGCCCGCATGTGGAAAGCTCACGCGTTCTACGATGGACGCCCCATTGCGGAAACGGGCAATCCCCGCATCGACCTCCTTCGGCCAGAACTCCGGACTTTGTACGGGAACGACGTCGCCGACTTGGTTGGCCGATTTGGCGATTTCGCTTTGCTCAACACCAATTTCGCCATCATCAATCATTTCAGGTCTGGCGGGAGACGCATAAAGGCATCAAGGAACTCGCACGATTCTCAGGCATTCATTGAATTCCGGGATGGATTGGAGAATCACAAGAGGGCTTTGCTAAAAGCCTTTCTTGCGGCGCTTCCCACAATTGCACAGGGAATCAAGCCGTTTCGGCTGATCGTAAGGCCTCATCCTTCTGAAAGCCCGGTTCCGTGGCAAGAGGCGGCGAAGGGACTGGACAATGTTACGGTGTTGTTGGAAGCCACAGTTGTGCCGTGGCTGCTGGCCGCAAAATGCTTGATCCACAACGGTTGCACAAGCGCGGTGGAGGCTTCTGTTGTAAAGACGCCGGCACTTGCATATTGCCCATTCGAAAATCTTGAGTACGATCTTCAGTTGCCTAATGCACTCAGCGAGAAACTGGTCGATGTGGCTTCTTTGGTCCATCGCGCAAGGCAACTTCTTGAAGCAGGCCGTATGGCTAATCAAGCGTCCGCTTGGCCAATGTTGTTGCAGGACAACATCTCGGCGCTCGATGGGCCGCTCGCATCGCAGCGGATCGTTCAGGAACTCTTGAAATTACGCGATAGCACGCTCGTTGTGAAGCGTTCGGCCCTTGATATGGCGCGCGCCTACGGAAAATACGCCTTCAAGGCCATCCGCCGGCAGGTTTCACCTGGCCGGCGCGGGTACGAAGAGCATAAGAGCAATGCATTGGAATTCAATAAACGTGAGATTGAGAAGAAAGTTGAAACAATGAGCCGCGCCATTGGCAAGTTTGGAAATCAGATAGTGACCGAACGATCCCCAGGAATAGTAACAATCACTGCCCCGAACTAACGGGCAGAATGCTCACTGTTTGAACCTGCGGCGCGCCTCTGGCGACCTTTAACGGCTGGCGACGGGAGATGGCCGGCGCTGCAGCAGGAACTCGGCCCATTCCAGATCGAGTTCGGTGTCTATATTCGCAACGGGCCCTTTGATGATGACGGCGCCGGACCTCCTGCCTTTGGTGGTCTTTTGGAGGAGCAGGCAGTCGCGTGTGAAAGCGTAGGCGATGCCGTTGCGGTGATAAAGGGGGGTGAGTTGCTGGCGGGCCACGATAGCGGCGCCACGCTCATCATAATATTCAAGGTCATGAGAGTCGGATACCACAAGCTGCTTGAGCGGGTGGCCTTTGCTGTCCGTTTCGCTGACAGTCCAGACCGCGTCGAATTTCCCCGTTACCAGGCGGGAAAGGGTCTGTTCAACATGCTCGGGCTTGCGGCTGGGGGATGTCGGCTGAAGCATCAGGACGATGTCGTAGGCTACGCCATCAAGCGATTCCATCGTGGTCAGCGCGTGGTAAAGAACTTCG
>JAEUMI010000264.1 GCA_016792825.1 Hyphomicrobiales bacterium | reverse complement strand
AGCGAGGCCATCTATGTCCAGGACGAAAAAGACGGGATCCTGCTATCTCCGACCCTGGCCCCGCTGAAGTCTCCTGACGGCACACACGTTGCGCGGCATGGGTTCGGCTACAGCGTGTTCGAGCGTGACGCACACAGGCTGCGCATGGAACTGCTGCAGACGGTGCCCCTCACGGACACCGTCAAACTATCGAGGCTCAGACTGACAAACAACTCGCCAACCGCCAGAACCTTCTCAGTGACATTCTATGCCGAATGGGTTCTGGGACCTAATCGCGCCGCTTCCGCACCCTATTTGATGACTGGAATTGACGAACAGACGGGGGCGATGTTTGCGCGCAATCCGTGGAATGTGCAGATGGGCGAACAGGTCGCATTTGCCGACATGGGAGGCAAGCAAACGGGCTGGAGTGGCGATCGCAGGGAGTTTTTGGGCGCCCATGGCCGGCTTGCGGCACCGAAGGCACTGACATCACGACAAGCGCTTTCAAACCGCACAGGCGCCGGACTGGATCCTTGCTGTGCCCTGCAGGCCAACGTCACGCTTGAAGCGGGGGGTTCCACCGAACTGGTGATCATGCTGGGCGCCGCGTCGAATGCTGCTGAAGCTCGATCCCTCATCGCACGCTACAGGTCGAACAGCGTCGACGATGTACTAGCCGAAGTGAAACAGTACTGGAGCGAAACCCTTGGCGCCGTGCAGGTCAAGACACCTGACCGAGCCCTTGATATCATGCTCAATGGCTGGCTCCTGTATCAGACCCTCAGTTGCCGCATGTGGGCCAGGTCGGGATTCTACCAGACCAGCGGAGCCTATGGCTTCCGCGACCAGTTGCAGGACTCGATGGCCCTGCTCACCACGCGACCGGCAATTGCACGCGAGCATATCCTGCGCGCCGCCGCCCGTCAGTTTGTCGAGGGCGACTTCCAGCATTGGTGGCTTCCCTCCACCGGCATGGGTGTCAGAACGCGCATATCCGATGACACCGTGTGGCTGGCCAATTGCGTGGCCCAATATGTGAAAGTGACCGGGGAACGGGATCTTCTAGACGAGATTGTGCCATTCATCGAAGGACAATCGCTCGCACCCGGCGAACACGACGCGTTTTTCCAGCCAAGGCACTCAGAGGAATCAGCCAGTCTCTATGAACATTGCGCCCGTGCCCTGGACCGCAGCTTGCCCTTTGGCGCACATGGATTGCCGCTCATGGGCACCGGTGACTGGAATGACGGCATGAACCGGGTTGGCGAAGGCGGAAAGGGCGAAAGTGTCTGGCTTGGCTGGTTCCTATTCACGACTCTGAAAACCTTCGCCCCGGTCGCGGCCGAACGCGGAGAAACCAAACGTGCCGCAGCCTGGCGCGACCGCGCCAAGGGGTTGCGGGCTGCGCTAGACAGACATGCGTGGGACGGGCGCTGGTACCGGCGCGGGTTTTTTGATGATGGCACCGTGCTGGGTTCGGCACAGAGCGAGGAATGCCAGATCGATTCCATTGCGCAGTCGTGGTCGGTGCTGTCGGGCGGCGGCACCGCGGAGCGCGCCGCAACTGCCATGGATGAATCCTACCGGCAGCTGGTTCGTCAGGATGATTCACTGGCGCTCCTCTTTACGCCGCCATTTGACAAAACTCCGAAGGACCCGGGATATATCAAGGCCTATCCTCCCGGCATCCGTGAAAATGGCGGGCAATATACCCATGGCGCCATTTGGTCGGTCTTTGCCCATGCCGGTCTGGGACAGGCTGATAGGGCGCTGGAAGTATTCTCCCTGCTCAACCCGATCAATCATGCACGGTCTGAAGCGGCGGCAAAAACCTATCGCGTGGAACCTTATGTCATCGCCGCCGACGTTTATTCTATGCCACCTCATGTTGGCCGTGGCGGCTGGACCTGGTACACGGGCTCTGCCGGCTGGATGTACCGCGCAGGCCTGGAAGCCATACTCGGCGTGACCCGCGAAGGCTCCCAGCTCAGGATCAAGCCATGCATCGTGGGCCAGTGGGATGGCTTCGAGTTGGCCATCAAGTTCGGGACCACGCGATATGAAATCAAGCTAATGCGCGACGATGGCAAAGCGGAACATAAGTCGCCGGACGTAAAGCGGCTATCGCCAGGTGAGTTCCTGATAGCATTGCAGGATGAGGGCGGAGTGCGCCGCATTACCTTGCCGTTCAGTGCCGTTCAGCCCAAGAGCTAAAGAAAAAGGCCGGATCATACGGTCCGGCCTTTGCAATGGATTATCGGGCGTTGGATTACTGCAGATTTTCGCAATCCTTCTCGTCAATTCCTTCGCGCTCACACAGGTCATGAATGGCCCTGCGAACTTCGCCCAAGCGGGAACTTTCTCCGCCCGTCATGTTTTCGTTCGATGCGACTTCCAAATCAGTGGCATCTGCTTCCCAGCGCTTCAGAACCTTCAGTTTCTGCTCGGTCGTCAAGGATTCAGTCTCAACCACTTCCATGGGCAATTCGAAGATTTTTTGCGGGGTGAGCAGCGCCTGATCATAGTCTTTGGCGGTGAACATGGAGGACTCCTCTAGATTGAAGTGGGCGGCTGGAGCTATAAACCAGCCGCCCTTTGTTCAGATGCGTCCAAGCCAAGAATCAACTTCAGTTTTGGCCTTGTCCTTGGCGTAACCATAGTGCTTCTGCAGACGGCCTTCGAGCTCGTCGCGGCGGCCTTCAATGACATCAAGGTCATCATCAGTGAGTTTGCCCCACTGCTGCTTCGCCTTGCCCTTGATCTCTTTCCAGTTTCCTTCAACACGGTCCCAGTTCATGGTGCTCTCCTTTACAAATTTAAAGTCAAGTGCGGACACTCAACCTCACTTGTAAACGCTGTGAGACTGCCCTGGTTCCATTCACAGCAAATGATGCCGAGCAACTACTGTCAGGCTGCTGCGGCGCGCGACTTTGTATCGAAAAAGAGGGCCTGGCTGACAACGGCCTTCACCATGTCTGGCATGAATGGTTTGGTAATGAGAAAGGCGGGTTCGGGCTTTTCCCCCGTCAACAGGCGTTCCGGGAACGCGGTTATGAAGATCACCGGCACTGCAAAGTCGAGCAGCATTTTGTTCACCGCATCGATACCGGAACTGCCGTCGGCCAATTGAATGTCGGCCAGCACAAGTCCGGGCCTCTTTGTCGACGCCAGCTTCAATGCTTCCTGTTCGGTGCGGGCAACGCCGGTTACGTTGTGGCCAAGGCTCTCGAGAAGCGCTTCCAAATCCATGGCAATGATCGGTTCGTCTTCAATGATCAGGACATCCGTGGCTACCTGATCGACAATGGTTTGCGAGGCCTCTTCGAGGAGGCCCAGAACCTCTGCGGGTTTTTTTCCAAGAATATGGCCGATTTCCTCTTTGCTGAAACCTTCAACAGCCATCAACAGAAAGGCTTCCCGTGCCTGCGGGGCAATGGTCGCCAACTGGCGCTGGGCAGAAGCTTCCCAGTCCTGGCCAATATTGGGCATTTTGAGGTTCAGGGAGATGGATTCCCATAGTCGGCAATAGGTGCGATAAAGGGAGGCCCGCATGTTGGGACCCTCCTCAAACTGTGCTGGATCGGCAATGAGAGCCTCCAACACGGCTGCCACATAGGCATCACCGCTTTGCTGACTGCCGGTCAAGGCCCGCGAAAACCGCCGCAAATATGGCAAATGTGGTGCTATATTAGCTGCAAGATTCATTGTTTACCCCTCAAATTGCGGTTTTTCACGAGGAAATCGGACCTTCCGGACCCCTCCACGTCCGATCATTAACGTACGGTTTGCAGTTTTGTTCCGGCCATGAACACAAAATCTTGGAAAGATGGGAACTATTATAACTGTTTGGCATTAATATGGTGGTTCCGAAATACAAGAGGCCCAATTGGCAAGGGCAAGTGAACCACGCACAGTTTCAGGTGACCTATGGTTGAAAACGGCAACAAAACTGCAAAAACAAGAAAAAAGACCGAGAAAAAGACTGAAAAGATGAACCATGCACCTGCACAGCCCGAAATCCATGACTTGATTGGCCAGCGCCTGCGCAGCTTTTACGACGAAGTGGCCACGCAGCCGGTTCCTGACCGGTTTCTTGAGCTGCTGAACCAACTTGAAGCGAAGAGCTCGCCAAAGAAGTCACCCTGAACCTTGCTTACCATGACTCCAAACGAGACACATGCCGCATGACGCGATCAGCCGAATTCCGTGACCAACTTGTCGCCGCCATTCCCGGCTTGCGCGCCTTTGGGCTGTCACTCACGGCGCGCGGCGACCGGGCTGACGACCTGGTCCAGGAAACTCTGATGAAGGCGTGGAAGCACTATGAGAGTTTTGAACCCGGCTCCAATATGAAGGCATGGCTTTACACCATTCTTCGTAACGAGTTTTACACACAGCTGCGCAAGCGGAAACGGGAAGTCGAGGATGCGGATGGTTTCTATTCCAGCCGCGTTGCGGTGCATGCGGAGCAGGAGGGTCATCTGGACATGGCCGATCTGCGCGGCGCCCTCGCCCAATTGCCCGAAGACCAGCGCGAAGCCATCATCCTGGTCGGGGCATCGGGCTTTTCCTATGAAGAAGCTGCCGAAATTTGTAACGTGGCAGTGGGCACAATCAAAAGCCGTGTCAACCGGGCGCGGGCCAGGCTTACGGCTCTGATGCATATTGATACTGATGAAAAGTTTGGGCCTGATGCCCATGCGGAAGCTGTTTTGGGCAACGCCCATCGCAGCTAGCAGTTGCTTTATGATTATCGTTGACAAGTTTGGAACAAAATCTCTTGTCGCGAGTTAGGGAGCAGCGTCGGGGCTGTCCGTCGATGCGGATCAGGAGACTTCAATGCTCGGCACAATTCTCGTTATCATTCTCGTTTTGATTCTTATAGGCGCGTTGCCCAGGTGGGGCCACAGTGCTAATTGGGGCTATGGCCCATCCGGCGGTTTGGGCCTTGTGCTCGTGATTCTTGTTATTCTGATATTGATGGGCAAACTCTAGGAATCCACGATGGTGGATCTCACGTCCGAGGAGCCTAACTACAATAAGCAATCACGCACTGCTTTACGGGGCCTGTTGTTCATAGCCATCATCGCGGCGATGTATTTCGCCCGCGATTTTCTGCTTCCGCTGGTCTTGGCGAGCCTCATCGCGCTGACATTCAAGCCGACAATCAGATATCTTTCAAAACACCACATCGCACCGTGGCTCTCGGCAATACTTCTCGCCGTCGCATTGGTAGCGGGTGGCCTTTCCGCCGGCTATCTTCTGAGTTGGCAGGTTTCTTCTTGGGTTGACCAGGCGCCACAACTTTCACAGGTTTTTCTTCACAAGTTCAGTGGCATTCGTTCCTGGCTGGAAGTTGTGGTCAACGTGACGGACAAGCTTCAGGATGCGGCCACACCGGCGGGATCCATCGCCACACAGGAAGTCGTTGTGCGTGAGCCAGTGCTGCCCGGCTGGCTAATTGTAATGACTTGGTATCCACTGCAGATCACCATCACGCTGATGGCGACCCTGGTCTTTGCGGTTTTTCTCATGGCTTCCGGCGACCTGTTCTACGAAAAGCTGGTTCGGGTTTTACCCACGTTGACTGACCGCAAGCAGGCGATCCGAATAGTCTATGAACTGGAGACCGAGGTTTCCACCTATCTTCTAACCCTTACCGCTATCAACGCCATACTGGGCCTTGCAGTCGCTCTGGCATTCCATGCGTTAGGCATGCCCTCACCCTATCTTTGGGGCCTGCTTACCTTTTTCTTCAACTTCATCCCCTACGTGGGAGCATTGACCGGTGTGGCGCTCTCGGGCTTCCTGGCAATTGTCACTTTCGATTCACTTGGCTATGCGCTACTCATACCGGCTGCTTTCACGGCGCTTTCGCTGATCGAATCAGAGATTGCAAGTCCTTTGGTGTTGAGCCGGAGGCTGCAAATGAATTCGGTTGCAATCCTCCTGTCGCTGGCCTTTTGGGCCTGGCTTTGGGGGATACCTGGTGCGGCGATTGCTGTGCCGGTTCTCGTTACCATCAAGGTATTTTGCAACCACATTGATGGATTGGCCGGGCTGGGCGAATTTCTTTCAGAACGCCAGGCAGGCAAGAACGGCCCAAACGGAGATGAGGCTTCTCAACACAGTTGATATAAAAAGGGGGAGAGGCCAGCAGCCTCTCCCCACTTTCTTGCCGTCTACGCGAACGTTTATCTCCGGCGCTTTGAACGGGCCAAAGCGGGCTTTGCTTTTCCGGCAAATCCAACGGATGGCAGCATGGAACCGAGAGCCAAACCAATTCCCAATCCGACAGCACCGATTATCAGCGGCTTATCGTCGATCATGGCCTTCAAGGATTTCTGGTCGGGCAGGCCCAAATCGCGCGTGGTTCTTGGCAATGCGCTGCTCGCCTCGCCAGCCCAGGCATAGGCATCACCAAAGGCTGACTTGCCACGGGCGATGAGGCGGGCGGCTGAATCACTGTAGCCGGCAAAGGTGGACTGGGCTTTTGACGCGCGTTTGCTTGCTGTCCGCGAGGCACGCTTGGCAGATGCCGTAAGTCTTCGCGACGCGGGTTTGGCTTTCCTGGCTGTTTTGGCCTTGGCAGCCTGGCTGATATCTTTCACGGATTTAGAAACCTGATCAGTCGTTTTCATGGATGGTCTCCTTGCTTAAGGTTCTGGAGTTTACGGGGGAAATATGACGATGAACGGGCGCACTTTGCCCATTTTTGAAGGGGCGGCGCTCGGGCCGCCGCAATACCTGCTTAAGCAGCCAACTCGCCCCGGCGATCGCGGCCGCAGCGACCACAGGGTGGCGCTTGACGGCCATAAACGCGGGCGACAGCTTCGTCAGATGCGGGTCCGTATGCAGCAACACTTCCTTGGCCAAGCCAGCAGGCGTGAGCCGGCTGTGCACATCCGACAAGGTTGCATTGAATTGCGCGCGCCGTTCGCGAGCTTCCATTTCAAGCTGTTGCAGGGACGTCATTTCGCGCCGCTTTCCGACATGTTGCCTGCAAGCCAGCGAAAGACCACGCCTACGGGCCGTTTCTTGCTCAGGAGCAGGCTCTTTGCGAAGAGCGCCAGCATCGCAACAATGAGAAGCAGACTGAGGCCCACCGCCAATCCGGCGATCCCCGGCCCGCTGACATAAGGCAGCAACGCAACTACACAGGCCTGCGCCAAGACAACCGAAGCGGCGATGAGGAGTGCAAGAGCCACAAAGGCTATAGCCAAGCCGGCTGCGTAGCTGCGCAAGCGCAGTCCAGCTTCAGCCTTCGTTAAAGCGAGTTCCGCTTCAAGCCAGCGCTTCCCGTCATTAGCAAGCCCTTTGAAAAGCTCAGGGAAGGCCGGCTTTGATGACGGATAGCGGAGCGGTTCTGCTCCCGCTTTAGGCATGTGCATGACCATTGGCAGTGCGCCGTATCTGGCCTGACCGCTTGCTCACTGAAGAGGCGGCAGGACGACGCGAACGTGCCTTGCGGCCAGATGTTGCTGCCGGCTCGGCGGGTGGCCTATGCAAGAGACGGCTTGCCGCGAGACCCGTGGCAACCGTGACCGCCAACGTCGCCAAGGGGTGACGCCTGGCAAAAGTTCCGGCATCACCTACCATCTGTTCGATCTCGGTGTGCATGACATAATCAGCTACGCCCTCAAGGCTGTCGGCCGCCGAAGCCACTTGTACGCGAAGGTTCGGCAGGTCCGTCATTGAGGCGGCATAATCGCGGGTCAAGGACGCCAGTGAATGCAGTTTGTCGGCGCCGAGGTCCTTGCGGCCCCTGGCCAATGTTCCGGCCAGCGACAACACATCGTCGAAAATGCGCCGGGAGCCATCAAATGCAGCATTTGCCGCCTTATAGGTTCCGCTGGTACGTGCTTTTCTGGTTTTGGCCATGGCGATGTCCTTTCGAAAAGAGGTGATCATTCCACTTCACAACGGTTACAGGTGCGATTGGTTCCAAGCGACGTTGGACAGATGCTGCTTTCCGAGATGAGCCACCGCGTGGCCAACAGCCTCCAGATCATCGCCAGCATCCTTCTTTTGAAGGCCTGCTCCGTTCAGTCTGAAGAGACGCGGGGGCATCTTGAGGATGCCCATCTCCGCGTCATGTCAGTCGCGTATTTGCAGCAGCATCTCAAAGCAACCGGCATGGGCGAAGAGATCTCTGTCGGCGGGTATCTCGGATAGCCCCGCACTTAGAAGCGCGTCCGAAACCAGGGTACCGGATACGCCGATGCCCACGACCACGACATCAGCATCTATGCCGGCGGCAGACCCATCAGTCTTGAAAGGCAGTGGTCCCTTGGCGAGCCAAAAGGGCCAGCCAGTCCGAAGATCGCGCTCCTGATTCCCCGTGTGCTTCATCGCATGTCATGCATGGAAGCAACGATCATGCGGGAGGCCGTTTTCAAGGGACTTCCATTCCGGGTTAGGGAGTCATCGCGGAGTTCGGGCATTTGTGGTAAAGCCTCAGGCACGTCAAAAGTTCCGCAAAAAAATGTTTTAGGGCGGAACCATTTTGACAGATCGGCGTTTATTTTGGCATTATGCCTAAAACAAGGGAGTGGTATTGGACGATATCCTAATGACTCCCGGACAACTTGAAGAAGAAAAGCGTTCCCGACTTGCCGCCGAGGCTTCATTGCGTCTGGTTTCCGAACGTCTGGAAAGGGCCGAGGAAGCCGCTGGGGCATTGATTTACGACTGGGACAAGGCAGCGCGTACTGTATGGCGAAGCCCTGGCCTGACGCGTGTCCTGGGTTGGCAGGTCAGTGAAATTCCTCCCACCATGGAAGAATGGTCAGCGCTTCAGCATCCCGCGGACAGGGAGCGCCTAAAGTCGGTTCAAGACCATGATTTTCTGCAAGCTAATGACGACTATGTCATGGAGTACAGATTAAGGCATAAGGCGGGCCATTATGTCTGGGTTCTGGATTCAGGCCGAGCTTTTCGCGACGCCACAGGCGTGATCATTCGGCAAACCGGCGTTATCATCGACATATCCGCACGCAAGAAAGTTGCCGATTCCCTGAGCCGTCAAACGGATTTGATCGAGCTGTCGTTTGAACCGATTTTTGTCTGGCACCCGGAAAAGGGCATTGTCGACTGGAACAGGGGCGCCGAACAGCTCTATGGCTTTAGCCGGGACGAAGCGTTGGGCAAGATCAGCTACAAACTGCTTCGGACCATTCATCCCGTAGAACCTGCAGACCTCATGGAGCTCCTCAAAACCGTGAGAAGCTGGACGGGCGAGGTACAGCATCAGGCCAAGGATGGCCGCCAGGTTTGCGTTGAAAGCCGCCAGCAGCTGATCGAAACGGATGGTGAAATCCTGATCCTCGAAACCAATCATGACATCACTGAACGCAAGCGCGCCGAGGGAGATAACGCGCGCATGGCAGCAGTGGCCGCCGCCGCCCACGACGCCTTGTTCGGCGTTACACTTGACGGCCGCATCGAGGCCTGGAATCCAGCGGCCGAGCGGCTTTTTGGCTATACCGCGGCGGAGGCAATTGGCCAGCATATTAGAATCCTCGCAGCACCTGGCGAGCACGACGAACAGAAAAACTCCTTGCGCCGTGCGGGCGCTGGCGAGGCCATTGCTCCCTATCAGACCCGCCGCCTGCGCAAGGACGGATCGGCTGTTGAAGTTTCAGTCTCACTGGGGCCAGTGAAAGCTCCCGATGGCTCGATCATGGCAATTTCGGTTGCCATGCATGATATCAGCGACCGGAAGGAATGGGAGGCACGGCAGCGTCTCATGACGCGCGAGCTGGCACACCGTGTCAAGAATTCATTTGCCATATTGCAGGCGATCCTGCGTTCGACGCTGAAGACCACACCAAATCCGGACGATTTTGCAGTGAAATTTTCGGGCAGGCTCCACAGTCTTGCTGCGGCGCAGGATATTCTCACCGCCAATGACTGGAAGGGGGCGGAATTGGGAGCGCTGGCGCGGCACCTCCTTTCCCTCTACATCGCCGGTGAAGGCGAGCGCCTGGTGATTTCCGGTCCTGAGGTCAATTTGCCAGCCGAATACGCGGTTCCTTTCGGGCTGATTTTCAATGAGCTAGCGACGAATGCCCTAAAGTATGGCGCTCTTTCGGTGCCAAACGGGAGAATTGAGTTGAGCTGGCAGGTTGATGGCAAAACCAATGCAGGTTCGGTCCTGAGCGTCACATGGCGCGAGCACGGGGGTCCCAAAATCGCGTCTCTGGATGAGCGCGGCTTTGGTTCCGCCCTCATCGAGAAGAGCCTTGCGGGAGCGAAAGTCGAGCGGCGTTTCGATGAAAACGGATTCATTTGCACGATCGAGCTGACCCTCAAACTGACTGGCAGAATCAGACGCAAACGGCGCCTTGCCATTGTTCAGAGCTGAAGTCTGCCGGGAATGAATTCTGGAAGGAAGGGAACCAAAACCTTGCTGGCCGGTTGTTATGTCCATGATGACCCACACGTTTACAGTTGCAAAGAAGATCATTCAACCCGTAGTTCTGGGCATTGCGATGCTGTTCATGACTCCGGTTGCCGGCATGCTCAATGCGGCCCTGCGAGCGCCCCCTCCCGTTCAAATTAGCTCCAATGAAACAGTTATTTACAAGACCATGCATGCTTCGGTTGTGTTTAAGGGATAATGGCGTGCGGTTTTCACGCCTCCGTGGTTTCACACCATAAGTTCGCGGTTCGAGGGAACCAATCCCCCTAGCCTGCATTATGTCGTCACTATCATTCCAAGGAGAATTCAATGAAGAAGTCAATTATTGGCTTGCTTGCTGCAGTGGCCATCACGGGCGGCATGGCAACGATCGCCGAAGCAAAGGTGAATTTCCAGATCTATCTGGGAGAGCCCTACTATAACTACCGCGTTGGCCCCGATTACCGCTATTACGAAGGGCGCGGCTGGTACCGCCCCAAGCATCGCAGCAATATCTCGTGCGGCGAAGCGCGACGTATCGTTCGCAACAAGGGCTTCCGGAACGTTGCGACCCGGGAATGCAATGGCAGAACCTACACTTTCACTGCCACGCGTAAGGGCAACCGCATTCTTGTCTATGTAAATTCCCGGACCGGCGCCGTCTGGCGCGGCTAACACCAGGTCGTTCAATAATCGCGCTAGCTGCAACGGCTAGCGCGATTTTTCGTTGGTCAAAACGTCTCCGTCACTTTCTTGAGAAGCCGCGGCCGGTCAGGGTCGCGGCCGCGGGCTACCGCAGTCGCTTCAACAAACCGATAGGCCGTCTGAATGATGGAGATGGGATCAAGCAGGGTGTTGCCGGTCCGCACGAAGGGCAGCCCGCCCTCCTCTGCCACCAGAACATTGGCTCCAGCCTGGCGCATCTTGCCCAGCGATATGTGAGAAGACTGGCGTGCCCCGTCCTCAGGTGAATAGGCAAGAACCGGAAACCCTTCGCCGAGAAGTTCGAGGGGGCCATGCATGACTTCCGCGATGGAATAAGCTTCTGCGTGGATGGCACAGGTTTCCTTCAGCTTCAGGGCCGTTTCCGTGGCGATGGGCAGCGATGGTCCACGCGCCACTACGTAAAGCGACTCTGCGCCCGTGGCGAGATCAACCGCTTCGGGCCAATCAATTCTTGCTGTCGTTGCCAGTTGGCCGGGCAGCGCTTCGATTGCGGCAAGCAGGTCCTTGCGATCAAGCCAATGCGCCACGATTGCCGCCCCCGCCACCAACGAGACAATGAAAGACTTCGTCGCCGCGACGCTCAATTCCGGGCCAGCCTGGAGGGACAAGCAAATATCCGCAGCATGGGCCGCAGCCGAGTCTTCCACATTGACCAGCGCCACCGTCAAAGCTCCTGCCTTCCGGGCCGCGTCCTGGAGCGCCACAATGTCAGGGCTTTTACCGGATTGGGAGACAGTTACACACAGCCCGTTTTTCAATTGAAGCTTTGCGCCATAAACCGACACAACCGATGCGCCCATTGACGAACAGGGAATTCCGGCCAGGATCTCAGCCAAATACTTAAAATAGCCGGCAGCGCAGTCAGAACTGCCGCGCGCCGATGTGATGATGACGGGGGGCGGCTGGCGCCGGAGACGGGCGCCAATCTCCCGGAGCGCTTTGCCATTGTGCTGAAGGAAACGGGCGACCGCTTCCGGCGCCTCAGCGGCTTCACGCGCCATATGGCTCATATCTCACTTGCTCCTGGGAGGCTTCTTCTTGCTCGCCCAAACCTTGCTTGAGCCTGATTTACTTGGTAAGCGAAATCAATGAAAAAATTTCGCTGGGGACTTATTGGAGCATCCACCATTGGCCGGGAATGGGTGATAGATGCGATGCGCCAGGCCGGCGGAGAGATTGCGAGCGTTTTCAGCACAGATTCACAGCGGGGTGCCTCATATGCAAGTGAATTCGGAATTCCGCGCTCAACAACCGATCTCAATGACCTTCTAAATTCGCCTATTGATGCCGTATACATTTCCACAACCAATGATTTACACGCCCACCAGTGCATTGCCGCAGCCAAGGCAGGCAAACATATTCTCTGCGAAAAGCCGCTTGCAACCAATGTGGCAGATGCAAGGAGCATGGTGAGGATTTGCAAGTCAGCCAATGTCGTGCTCGCAACCAACCATCATTTGCGGGGAGCTGCGACCCATCGTGCCATGCGGGATGCCGTCAAAGCCGGAAAAATCGGCAGGCCGCTTGCGATAAAGGTCGTCCACGCGGGCTACCTGCCGGTTCACCTGCAGGGCTGGCGCCTGACCAACCCGGCGGCGGGCGCGGGAGCAATCCTCGACCTCACTGTTCATGACGCCGATCTCATGCGTTTCATCATCAACGACGATGCGGCAAGAGTTTCGGCAACGGTGCAGAACAGCGGCATGGCAATCGCCGGTGTGGAGGATGCGGCCATGGGCGTGATCACTTTCCGCTCCGGGATACTTGGCCAGTTCCATGACGGGTTTACAACGAAGTATGTTCAAACCTCGGTCGAAGTGCATGGCGACTCGGGTTCTCTTGTCGCAACCAATTGCATGACACAGGCTCCCATTGGTGAGGTCTTACTGCGCACCTCGGGCGGCGAAGCCAAATTGCAACTCCAGCATGAAAACCTTTACGTGCGTACGATCAATGCATTCACGTCCGCTATCGCTGGCGATGGAGAACCGCTGTCGACCGGCGAAGATGGCGTGGCGTCTCTGGCGATTGCACTGGCTGCGCTTGAATCGGCGCGCACGCGTTCCGTGGTGAACATCGCTGCCTAACCCAGCCTAAATCATCAAGTTGAAGCTTTGAGCGAGTCCGCCGGATCCTTGGATGTAAGCCGCGATTGCAGGATGACAACTACCAGGAGGAACAGACCGCGGATCACCGACTGCCAATAGGCGGACAGGGAAATCCAACCCATGCCGTTTTCAAAATTCAGGATTGTAAAGATCACGCCCAGAAGGAGCGCCCCCGCCAGTGTGCCCGCAACCGAGCCCTTGCCACCCGACAATAGCGTGCCGCCGACGACAACGGAGGCGATGGCAAACAGTTCCCAGCCTATGCCTTCAATCGGCTGTCCTGCCCCGAACTGGGAAGCGAGGATGACGCCGGCCAGTCCCGCTAGGGCGCCGGAAATCACGTAAACGAAGAATATGGTGCGGTTCACCGGCAGGCCCATCAGGCGCGAAGCTTCGGTGCCACCGCCGACCGCCAGGACATGACGGCCAAATGATGTATGGTTGATGACCACGCCGCCAATGATATAGGCGAGAATGGCGATCCAGGCCGGCGTCGGAAAGCTGAGAATGAAGCCAAGAATCGAGCCGAGAAAGCCCACTTCATCCGCATCGACCCATTCGGGCCGCATGAAGCTGAGCAAGTCGCCCTGCCCCAGGTTGGTGAAATAGGTATCATAGGATACTGAAACAGACTGGTTTCCGGCTAGAAGCAATCCGGTGCCGGAGGCCGCCAGCATGGTGGCCAAGGTGGCGATAAACGGCAAAATGTTCAGTTTTGTGATCAGGACGCCGTTTATCAGGCCGGCCAGAATGCCGGCTGCGATGCCGCCTGCAAGTCCATGGAAAAGCCCGTAGGAACTGAGCAGCGCTGAAACGACGCTGCACATTGCAGCAACACTGCCCACGGACAGATCGATGCCTCCTGTCATGATGACAAAACACATGCCGAGGGCAACGAGGGCAAACATCGAATTGTAGCGCAGAACCGACTGCACATTGTATACGCCAAGGAACCCGTCATAGCGCAGGGCCGCAATCGCAACGAGAATGACAAGAACGAGTATGACGGCAAGACTCGGCGTGATCCGGAAATTTTTCATCAGGCGTGCTCCTGGCGTTGCAGCCAAACCGCAAGAATAATCAGTCCTGCCTTGACCACCAGGGCGGCGGCATCCGGCACACCGTTGGCCAGCAGCGTATATCGCACCAACTGGATAATCAGCGCGCCAAGGAGCGTGCCGAGAATTGTTGCCCTGCCACCGGTCAACAGCGTGCCACCCACAGCCACTGCCGCAATGGCATCAAGCTCCATGCCCAGGCCGATCAGATTGGCATCGGCCGCGGAATTCATGGCGATGACAATGAGTCCGGCAATGCCGCTGCAAAATCCGGATACCGCATATACGATCAGCTTGACCCGCTTTACCGGCACGCCGGAAAGGCGCGCGGCCTCCTCATTGCCGCCGACGGCCAGCACCTGCCGGCCGAAGACGGTTCGCCGCAGGACAAAGGCCGCAATGATTACCACAACGACCATGATCCAGACTTGGAACGGCACCCCGAGGACGCGGCCAATGGCGATGGCCTGGAATTCGGGAACCTTGAAAACCTGCAGGTCACCATTGGTCGAAACCTGTGCAATGCCGCGTCCTGCGATGAAAAGAACCAGCGTGGCGATAATGGGCTGGATGGAGAACCGGTTGATCAGCCAGCCGTTGAAGAGGCCAAAAAAGCTGGCGATAATGATGGGAAACACAATTCCCAAAGCAATCCCCAAATAGATATTGGGAACGGGAAACAATTCGCCGGTAAAAAACATGGGCGACATGGCACCCGCAATCGCCATCAAGGCCCCAACAGAGAGGTCTATGCCTCCTGTAGCAATGACCAGGGTCATGCCAACGCCCACAATCACTATCGTGCAAACCTGGGTGAGATTGACGGAAAGCGTCTGCATGGTGGCGAAATGGGGCGTCACCGCCAAATTGAATAGAATGAGCAATACCACGGCAAGGAATACGCCGTAGCGGCGCAGCAGTGGCGAATAATCAACCATGCTGCACCTCGATGAATTCCGTATCTTTCGAGGCGCCATGCGCCATGGCCCGCATGACGGCCTGCTCTGATATTTCGGAGTGTTCAAGCTCGGCCACAACTTGCCCATCGCGCAGAACAAAGACCCGGTCCGCGCCTTCCACAATTTCCTCAAGTTCGGACGAAATCATCAGCACACCCAGGCCCTTATCGGCGAATTGCTGGATAAGGCTCTGGATTTCACCCTTGGCGCCGACATCGATGCCGCGCGTTGGCTCATCCAGAATCAAGAGTTTGGGATCCATGCAAAGCCACCGCGCCAAAAGGACCTTCTGTTGATTGCCGCCGGAAAGCTCCCGGATCTTTTGGCCCGGGCCTGAACACTTAATGCCAACATCCTTGATAAAACGAAGCACTATCTTGCGCTGCTGCGCCTCATCGATCATTCCCATTTTCGTCAAGGTGGGCAGGAGGGCAAGCGTCAGATTGTCAGCAACCGACATGTCCGGAATGATGCCCTGAACCTTGCGGTCCTCCGAACAGTAGCCCAATCCTGCTGCAATGGCGTCTGCAGGGCTTTTGAAATTCGTGGCCTTTCCATCAAATCGAACCTCCCCTTTTGACTTTGGATCAGCGGCAAAGATGGCGCGGGCCGTTTCGGTGCGCCCTGATCCAAGCAGGCCAGCAAGCCCAACGATCTCGCCTTTGCGGACATCAAAGCTGGCATCTGACACCCTGCGGCCCACGGCCACGGACTTCGCAATCAGCAATTCCTCGCCGATGGCCTTTTCGCCTTCGCCAAAGGCGGTTGCGCCACTGGCGCGCACATCCGCGAGATCACGTCCCAGCATGGCAGCGACTAGCTGCAGCTTTGACATGTCGGCCATTTTTGAGACGGCTACGGTGCGCCCATCACGCATGACGGTCACGCGGTCGCACACCGCGTAGAGTTCGTCGAGCTTGTGGCTTACAAAAACCACCGCTACCCCTTCGCTCTTCAACTGGCGAACGGTATTCAAAAGAACCGCCACTTCGGCTTCATCCAGCGAAGACGTGGGTTCATCCATAATTACCAGCTTGGCATCGAACGAGACGGCGCGGGCGATGGCGACCATCTGCTGGATGGCCGTGGAAAAGTCGCCAAGCGGTTTCGTCACATCAAGTTCAATGCTGAACCGGGCAAGCAGGGCGCGCGCACCCTGGTTCATTTTTTCCCAGTCCAGCAGGCCAGCGAAACGTTTCAGCTCCCGGCCAAGGTAAATGTTTTCTGCAACAGTGCGATAGGCAATCAGGTTGATTTCCTGAAATATCGTGCTGACGCCCGCGCGTTGCGCCTGCTGGGGCGAACCTGCTGCCCAGGGTTTTCCGTCAAACTGGATGGAGCCGCGATCCAGACGGAAAGCACCGTTGAGGATCTTGATCATTGTCGACTTGCCTGCGCCATTTTGGCCAACAAGGGCCATGACTTCCGCGGGCATGATTTCAAGATGGGCGGCGGAAAGCGCCGTAACACTGCCGAAGGACTTGTCGATCGCGTTCATGGACAGAAGTGGCTCCACGCTACTCATATCTTATGAACCAATCATTTGAGGGGAAGGTAGGCCTAAAAAGTGCGATCCGGTCGCTGGCGTTTTCGGCGCCAACTCCCGGATCATTTGCTGTCGAAGCGATAAATTCAACCTGCGCTCATTCATATAAGCCGTTGCAACAAGGCAAGCTTCATCGACGCCCGCGCGTTTCTAGTAAGCCTCTGGCATATAAGCAGCGGCATTGTCCTTGGTGAATACGCGATCGGTATTCACAAGGCGCGGCTCAAGTGTTTCGCCGTTGCCGTATTTCACCACGGCATCAAAGGCGGCAGGGCCGAATTTCGGGTTGCACTCGACAACGACCAACACCTTGCCATCGATGAGCGCCTGCGTGGCGTCCTTCGTGCCATCAATTGACGCGATGATAAGATCCTTGCCTGGAACCTTGCCGGCCGCTTCCATGGCAGCGATTGCTCCCATCGTCATTTCGTCATTGTGGGAATATAATGCAGTTGCTTCCGGATGGGCCTGGTACAGGGTTTCAAACACCTGGCGACCCTTATCGCGGGCAAAGTCACCGGATTGCGACGCAATAATTTCCATGCCGGGATGGTCCTTAATGTATGCGGCGAAACCGGCCATGCGGTCATTTGCCGGCGAAGACCCTGTGCTTCCCTGAAGCTCAATGATCTTGGCTTTGCCGCCGACAGCCGCGGTCAGAACCTCGGCAGCCTGCATGCCTTCCTTGGTGAAATCCGATCCGATGAAGGCAACATAGTCTTCGCCACCCTTGGCCAGCGTCTGATCGACGTTGCGGTCAATGAGGAACATGGGGATGCCAGCCTTCTTGGCTTCCATCACCGCAGGAATAAGCGGCTTTTCCTCGCGGGGTGCTAGGAGAATGACGTCTACCTTCTGGGCAATCATGGAGCGAACGTCGGCGACCTGCTTGGCGGCGGAACCGGCTGCATCGGTATAAACCAACTGCCAGCCGCGCTTGGTCGCCTCGTCCTGCATGCTCTTGGTCTGCGCCAGGCGCCATGGGTTATTGCTTTCGGTCTGGGCAAAGCCAACCTTGTAGGTATCTTTCTTCGCGAGCTTCGGCAGTGCAGCATAGGCCGGGCGCACCACAAATGCGCCAGCGGCAGCACCCAAAAGGCCAATAGTTTCGCGACGTGTAAACGTTTTCATTGATTTCTCCCTTTTTAAAAACGGGCGCGCTTGTTCATTCCCGCGCACTCGTGGCCACTAAATAGCGAATGCAAATTCCAGTCAACTAGTATTGTATTACAATACGCCTCGCGCTTACAGATTGCCCATGACCAGATCGGCACAACGGTCACCCAGCATCATGGCTGGCGCGTTGGTATTTCCCGCAACGATGTTGGGCATGGCCGACAGGTCGCACACGCGCAGCCCCTCGACGCCCCGCACGCGCAGGCGAGCGTCAAGCACGGCCATATCATCGCTGTCAGCGCCAAATTTCGCCGTGCCCACGGGATGGTAGTTGGTTTTGACGAATCGGCGGCAATGCGCCTGCAATGCCGCATCGGACCGGTCGCCAGGTAACGGAATCACAATCTGGCGCAGCCTGTCGGCAAGCGGCTTCTGTTCGAAGGCGCGCAAGAAGAACCGCTGGCCATCGACCATCTCCTGCATATCTGCGGGATCCTTTAACAGATTGGGCGAAACCATCGGCATTTCAGAGGGATCAGCCGATGCCAGACGGACCTCGCCTCGTGAGCGGGGTCTGACGACTACGGTGGTCACCGTGATGCCGAAAGTATCTTTCACCAGGTCCAGGGCATCGCGATCAAGGTAGACGATCGGGACACAAAAGGCCTGAATGCTGGGCAGACCTTCAGGATTGCGGGGATTCACATAGGCGCCAGCCTCGACACCCGCTGACGTAACGGGGCCTGTGCCGAAGAGCTTGAATTGCAAGCCATTGCGAAGCATGCGCCACCCCTCGCCCTGCTTGTAGTAGCCGAAGGGGCCATTGGCGATTGCCGTGATCGGGACTTCGGGATGGTCAATCAGGTTCTGTCCAACACCTGGAGAATCAACCAGGCAGGCAATGCCATGGGCGGCCAAATGGCTGGCAGGCCCGATGCCTGAGAGCATCAGAAGCTTTGGCGTGACCAGCGCACCGGAAGCCACGATCACTTCGCCCTCGCACCTCGCCTGCCGCAGCGCGCCAGACTTGCCCTTGTAGATCACTCCAACGGCGCGACCCGCCTCGATTACCACGCGCTGGGCCTCGCATTGCAGTCGCACCGTCAGGTTTGGATTGTTCTCCTGTGCCGAGAGAAAGGCGTAAGCGGCGGAGGACCGCTTGCCGTTGCGATTTGTGAACTGATAGAATCCGACACCGCGTTGAAGCGGGCCGTTGAAATCAGAATTGAAGGGCTCTCCCAGCCCCTGCACGGCCTGAACGAACCAGCGCGAAAACTCGTTGATATGGCCGGGATCGGAAACCTGCAGCGGGCCATCCGTTCCGTGCCGGCCATTCATAAACCGGTTGTTGCCTTCCATCCGGGTGAAATGCGGCAGCACATCGTCCCAGCCCCAGCCAATGCGGTCGTTGTTGCCGCGCAGCAGATCGTTCCATTCGTCGTAATCCGCTGGCCGGCCACGAATATAAACCTGGGCGTTGACCGAAGATCCACCGCCCAAAACGTTGCCCTGCGGAATATCGTGCACGCGTCCGTCCAAATGCGCCTGAGGCGTCGTATGGTGGTAGCGCATGAATTTCGACCCGTTGATCATTTTGAAGATGCCTGGCGGCATGTCCAATAACGGGTGTCGATTCGAATAGCCGGCTTCAAGCAGCAACACCTTTGCCCCGCCCTCGCTTGCGAGGCGGGCAGCGGCCACGCATCCGGAAGATCCCCCGCCTACAATGATGTGATCGAAGGTTTCCGTCATTCCTGGTCTCGCCATTGAAGCACTTTTCTTTTCATCTGATGTTATCGGGCAGCTTATACAGCAAACCAAACACCGCCTAACGCAATATTATCAATGGATTTGTTGGGGAGACTTAATTAGAACTCGATGTCTGAACTCAAACATTTATTGGCGCCTGCCAGGGATCCCATGACCAAAATTCACTCTGTCAACGTCAGGTTGTTCAACGTGCCGCTGGCCGAAGTCCTGGTGGATGCCAAGCACGGCAATCATACGCATTTTGAATTGGTCACCGCGACGATCAAGCTATCCGATGGCTCCGAAGGCACGGGTTATACCTATACCGGCGGAAAGGGCGGGCCCTCGATCAAGGCGATGATCGAGCATGACCTGGCTCCATTTCTCGTCGGCAAGGATGCCGATGAAGTCGAGGCGCTTTACGACGGGATGCAGTGGCATGTGCATTATGTCGGGAGGGGCGGCATTGCGTCTTTTGCCATATCGGCGGTCGACACTGCCTTGTGGGATCTTCGCGGCAAAAATCGCAAAGAACCCCTTTGGAAAATGGCGGGCGGAGCTGGCAGAAGCTGCCGCGCCTATTGCGGCGGAATCGATCTCGGCTTTCCCCTTCCCAAGCTTCTTGACAGTGTGAGGGGATATCTTTCGCGGGGGTTCAATGGCGTGAAGATCAAGATCGGCCAGCCAGAACTCGCCGATGATGTCGCCCGTATCAAAGCGGTGCGAGATTTGATCGGGCCTGATACCGCCTTTATGGTTGATGCCAATTACTCCATGAGCGTCGATCAGGCAATTGCGGCAGCCAAGGCCTTCAAACCATTTGACTTGCTCTGGTTCGAAGAGCCTACCATTCCCGATGACTACGCCGGATATGGCCGCATTTCCGATGCAACAGGCATGCCCCTGGCGATGGGCGAGAATCTCCATACCATTCATGAATTCGAGTTGGCGTTCGAGTTGTCGAAGCTGTCCTTTGTCCAGCCCGACGCATCCAATTGCGGCGGGGTTACGGGTTTTCTGCGGGTGGCCGAGTTGTCGCGAAAGCATGGCGTACCGGTGTGCAGCCACGGCATGCAGGAACTCCATGTCAGCCTGCTATCTGGGCAGTCCAATGCCGGCTGGCTTGAAGTTCATTCATTCCCCATTGATCAATACACGACGCGGCCCCTGATGGTTCAGGACCATATGGCAATCGCACCTGACGTTCCGGGCACCGGGGTTGAGTTCGACTGGAAAAAGCTAGAAAGAGCAATCGCTTAGAGCGGACTTGCAATGAGCACCAAGCTGGCCGCGACACTCATAATCCGGAATTCCGCGGGTCATGCCCGGCCCCTGACTCAAGACGGATAGGCATCAATTCCAGATTGGCTATGCTCGAATCTCCGTTTGGGAGGATCGTAAGATCATCGCGATGAGCGCGTGCACCTTGAGGGCTTCGCGCCCGCTCACTCTAGGAGCCCGCGACATGGCGATTGCCTCAAGAAAATCCGCGAGCAATGCGCGGTGATGCTCGTGGGAAAAGGCCATGGGATCAGCGCCCGTCCCATTGCCTGCGGTTCCATCGTTCAGGCTCACGTCCGGCCCGTCATGAAAACGCGCTTCCAGTTGCCCGCCTTCTAGCCGTGCCATGCCTTTCGTCCCGATGATGTCGATCGCGTCGGGAAATCCGGGGTAGGCGCAGGTCGTCGCGGTGATGTTTCCGATGGCGCCGTCCGCGAAGCGGATGGCGGCCATGGCGAGGTCCTCGGTTTCCATGCGGTGCACCGGGCTCGTGGTGCAAAAGGCTTTGACTTCCGAGGGAAGGCCGGCAAAGGCGACAAGCAGATCGAGCGTATGAATTGCCTGGGTGAGGAGGACGCCGCCGCCATCGCGCGCCCGGGTTCCGCGGCCCGGCTGATCATAATAGCTTTGCGGGCGCCAGTTGTTGGTGCGCGCCGATGCGCTCACGATGGTGCCGAGCCTCCCCTCCGCAATCAGGGCGGAGAGCCTCTCACAGGTGGGCCTGAAACGGTTCTGAAGAACCACCGCGAGCTTCACGCCCGCATCTTCCGCTGTCTTCACCAGCTGCTCCGACCGCGCAAAGCTGATGTCGAGAGGTTTCTCCAGGAGAATGTGTTTACCGGCCGCGGCAGCCTGTTGCACCAGTTCGAGGTGGGTGTTGGGCGGGGTGAGCAGCAACACTGCCGATATGGAGGAATCCGACAGTATCGCTTCCATGCTGTCACGGACCGGAAATCCCCATTTCGCCGCGAACGCTTCACGCCGCTGCAGCGACGGGCTGAAGACGGCTGCGACCTCCACCCTGTCATTCAGGTCCGCGAGACTGCGGGCGTGCGGAGTGGATGCCATGCCAAGGCCAATGACCGCCAAACGAAGCCGCGCTGGCTTACTCATGTCAGGGCGTCCAGGGTGCGCATGATGCCGCGCAGCTCTGCCAGGCCTTTCAGGCGGCCGATGCAGGAATAGCCGGGATTGGTTTTCTTGCCGATGTCATCGACGATGGCGTGGCCGTGGTCGGGACGCAGCGGAATTTCCCAGTCGGCCCGTCCTTCTTGGCTGCGCCGACGCTCCTCGGCTTTCAACGTCGCGACAACCTGGACCATATCCACATCACCGTCCAAATGTTCGGCTTCGTGGAAAGAGCCATCGGGCTCGCGGGTCACATTGCGCAGATGGGCGAAGTGAATGGCGGGGGCGAATTCCTTGGCCATCGCCACCAGATCGTTCTTCCCATTGGCGCCATAGGACCCGGTGCATAGCGTGAGTCCATTGCTGGGCGAAGGCTGCGCAGCAAGCAGGGCGCACGCGTCGCTGGCGGTGGAAACGACGCGCGGCAGGCCGAAGATCGGGAAAGGCGGGTCGTCCGGATGGATCGCAAGGCGAACCCCCTCCTCTTCCGCCACGGGCACGATTTCGCTTAAGAATTCGAAGAGGTTGGCGCGGAAACCGTCGATGGAAATGTCCCTGTAGGTGTCGAGCATGCGGCGGAAACTCTGGCGGTCATAAACGAATTCACGCGCCGGCACCCATTCGATGAGGTTGCGCTCCAGCCGGGCAAGGTCGCTCTCAGTCATTGCCGCAAGGCGGGCACGCGCCGCCTCGATGCGGGCCTTGGGATGGTCCCGCTCGGCGCCGGGCCGTTTCAGGATCAGCAGGTCATAGGCGCAGAGTTCAACGATGTCGAAGCGCAGTGCCGTGCCGCCATGCGGCATGACATATTCCAGATCGGTGCGGGTCCAGTCGGTGATCGCCATGAAATTGTAGCAGACGGCGCGGATGCCCGCGGCGGCGACGGCCCGGATCGAGGACTTATAGTTCTCGATCAACTTTCGGAAATTGCCGGTCCGGGTCTTGATGTCCTCATGCACGATAATGCTTTCGACCACCGACCAAGTCAGGCCTGCCGCTTCGATCAGAGCCTTGCGCTTCATCACTTCGTCGCGTGACCAGGCGCGGCCGTCATTGAGATGGTGAAGCGCCGTGACGATGCCGGTGGCGCCTGCCTGGCGGGAATGAGCCAGGGTTACGGGGTCGTCGGGGCCAAACCAGCGCCAGGTCTCTTTCATAGGATTGCCTCTTGTGCGTTAGGCGATGCGAGCGCGGCTTCCGCGCTGCGCTTGCGGATGGTGTCGAGATGGCGGGCGATGAGGACTTTCAGCTTGTCACGATGGATAGAATCTTTGGCGAAGCCCGCCAAGTCAAAGACAGCGCTGACCGTATCAGAGGCGGTCAT
>JAEUMI010000214.1 GCA_016792825.1 Hyphomicrobiales bacterium | reverse complement strand
CCGGTGCCGCGGCCGTGGATGAACTGGTCGACGTAGGGGTTGTCGCTGTAGTCGATGGTTTTGGCGGGGCCCTGCCAGATGATTTCGCCCTTGTGGATCATGGCGATGTCATCGGCGATCTTGCGGGCCGAGGCCATGTCGTGGGTGATCGAAATGGTGGTGGCGCCGAGGCGCTTCACGCAATCGACGATCAGCTTGTTGATGATGTCGGCCATGATGGGATCAAGGCCGGTGGTGGGTTCATCGAAGAAAATGATTTCGGGATCGGCGGCGATGGCGCGGGCCAGCCCCACGCGCTTCTGCATGCCGCCGGAAAGCTCCGCCGGGTAGAGCTTGCCCACTTCGGCTGTGAGGCCCACCTGGCTGAGCTTCTCGATGGCGATGTCCTTGGCCTTGGCTCTCGCCATGTTGCGGCCCTGGATGAGGCCGAAGGCGACATTTTCCCAGACGGGCATGGAATCGAAAAGGGCGCCGCCCTGGAACAGCATGCCGAAGCGGCGGAGGTATTCATCGCGAGCCGGGCCTTTCAGCCCCACGACTTCCTCGCCGCCCACCTTGATGGAGCCCGCATCGGCGCGGAGGATTCCGAGGATGCATTTCAGCATCACGGATTTTCCGGTGCCGGAACCGCCGATGACCACCAGGGAATGGCCCTTGGGCACGGAGAGGTTGACGCCGTTGAGCACATGCTTCGGGCCGAAGCTTTTGCGCAGGTCTTGCAGGATTATGTGACCGTCAGCCATCTCTCACTCCGAAAACAGCAGGTTGGTGAGGACGAAGTTGGCGGCGAGAATGAGAATGGAGGCGGAAACCACGGCATTGGTGGTGGCGCGGCCCACGCCTTGCGCGCCGCCCTTGGAATTGAAGCCGTGGTAGCAGCCCATGATCGCGATGATGAGCCCGAAGAAGGCGGCCTTGATCAAGCCTGACGTGACATCATCCAGAGACAGAAAATCCGACGTGGTCTTGAGATAGGCGTAGGAGTTGAGGCCGAGCGAGCGGGTGCCGACGATGTAGCCGCCCATGATGCCGATGGTATCGCCGATGGCCACGAGGATGGGGAGCGTGATGACCGCCGCCACGAGGCGCGGCCCCACGAGATATTTGAAGGCGTTGGTGGAGAGGGTGACGAGGGCGTCGATCTGTTCGGTGACCCGCATGGTGCCGAGTTCGGCGGCAATGGAGGCGCCGACGCGGCCGGCCACCATGAGGCCTGCCAGCACCGGGCCGAGCTCGCGGGTGATGCCGAGGGCAACGATGTTGGGGACCAGGGTGCTGGCCGTTCCCGGCGTCGAGCCCTGGTAGATCTGCAAGGCGAGGGCGCCGCCGGTGAAGAAGGCGGTGAGGCCGACGACGGGGAGCGAGTTATAGCCGATGCGCCACATCTGCTCGAGGATCTGGCGGAGATACCAGGTGGGGGTGAGGCCCTGGACCAAGGCGTCCTTGAGGAACAGGCTAACGCGGCCAATTTCCGCCAGGAGGGCAAGCACGGCACGGCCGATGGGCTGGAGAGGGTTCAAGCAGCAGGTCCCGAATCGAGTTCAGAATAGAGTCTGGCATAACGGCTGCCCAAACGGGTGAGCAATTCATAGGATATGGTGCCGGCCCAGCCCGCCGCTTCATCGATGAGAATATGGGGCCCGAGGATTTCGGCTGTCTCGCCGCGGGAGACGGCATGGGGCAGGGCTGTGACGTCGATGGCCATCATGTCCATGGAGATGCGGCCGATGATGGGGCAGCGGTGGCCTTCGAGGAAAACCTGGGGTGGCGTGTGCGTGTTGCCGGAACTCAGGGCGCGGGGCACGCCATCCTTGTAGCCGGCGCCGAGCACGGCGATGCGGGTTTCGCGTGTGGCCTGCCAGGTGGCGCCATAGCCCACGGTTTCGCCGGCGCGCACGGTGCGGGTTTGCAGGATGGTGCCTTCAAGCAGGGCCACGGCCTGCATGGGATTGGCAAGCTGCGGGGTCGGGTTGCCGCCATAGATGGCGATGCCGGGGCGGACGAGATCATGGGCGTAATCCTTGCCCAAAAAGATGCCGCTGGAATTGGCGAGGCTGGCGGGGACGCCGGGGAGAAGGCCGCGGACTTCCCTGAAGGTGTCGCGCTGTTTCAGGGTGAGGGGATGGCTGGCTTCCTCGGCGCAGGCGAGGTGGCTCATGAGCAGGCTGACGTTGAGGCCCTCCATCGTCGCGGTCTCGGCCAGCAGGGCAGTGTATTCGCGGATGGGAAAGCCGAGGCGGTTGATGCCCGTATCGACATGAATGGCGCAGGGAAGCTTGCGGCCATAGACCCTTCCGAAGGCCGCCCATTCGCGCGCCTCTTCAGTGGAGATGAGGGCGGGCAGCAGATTGTTCTGGGCATAGAATTCCGCCTGGCCGGGGAACAGGCCATCAAGCACATAGATCACGGCTTCGGGCAGTTGCCCACGCAGTTCCTCGCCTTCCTTGGGGCGGGCCACGAAGAAGCTGCGGCAGCCCGCTTCCCACAAGGCGCGGCCCACGGGCTCAACGCCCAGGCCATAGGCATTGCCCTTGACCGCCGCGCCGCATTCGGCCGCGCCGGCGTGGGCATTGAGGGTGCGCCAGTTCTTCTGGACCGCGCCCAGGTCGATTGAGAGCACGGTGCCGGCAAGGTCTTTTGGCGTGGTTGCGACCTGATCCATTGTCCCCGCGCTTTACGGGGTTTGGGGGGAAGGTGCAAGAATCAATGGCCTGCGTGGTTTCCGCCGTTTTGCCCGGTGCGGCTCAGGAAATTTTGAAACGCTCATCCACCTCGACCTGCATGGCGGTGGCCAGCGCATTGGTTTGCGAGGCCATGGCAATCACCGCCAGCAGCTCGCCGTGCTGGGCCTCGCTCATGCCCCTGGCTCTGGCCGCCGCCGTGTGTGAGTGGATGCAGTAGCTGCAGTTGTTGGCGACTGAAACGGCGAGGTAGACCATTTCCTTGACCAGCGGATCAAGCGCGCCGGGGGCCATGACGGCTTGCAGGCGCTCCCAGGTGGCTTTGAGCAGGGCGGGATCGGATGCCAGGGCGCGCCAGAAATTGTTGACATAATCGGTGTCGCGCTTGGCGCGGATGTCGGCAAAGACGGCAAGGGCTTGCGCCCCTGCCGTTTCGTCGGTTGCGAGCGGGACCGTGGCCATCAGACCATGGCCATGACCCGGGCGGGTCCGCCGGTGCCGGCCTTGTGCTTCGGTGCGCCTACAAAGATCGTGGCGCCTTTGGCAGGCAGGGAATCCAGATTGGCGAGATTCTCGATGCCGTAGTGGCCGGACGGCAGCCAGGAATAATGCACGGCAAAATCCTTGGAGTTTCCGGGATCAAGCGAGAGCGTGTCGACGCCGATGGAGGCCGCGCCGATTTCGGTGAGCAGGTCGGTTGCTTCCTTGGAGAAGCCGGGAAAGGCGAAGGCGCCATCAGGCGTATTGCGGTATTCGGGGGCGGCGACCTTCGCGGCCCAACCGGAATTCATCGCCACGCAGGCCCCCTTGGGAATTTCGCCATTGGCGGAGACCCAGGCCTCGATGTCGGATTTCATCACCATGGCGTTGCCATCATCCTTGGCCTTGGCCTTGATATCGATGATGCAGAGCGGGCAGACGAGATTTGCAGGCTCGAGGTCGGCCACCGAGGTGCCGTCGGCGGTGAAATGCAGGGGCGCATCGATATGGGTGCCGGTATGCTCGAAGATTGTGAGCTTGTAGATGGTGTAGCCATCCTTGGCGAAATCCACGACCTTTTCCATTTCGATGCCGGGCTTGCCATCGAAGGTCGGGAAATTGCGGTCATAGGCATGGGTCAGGTCCACGACTTTTCCGCTGGACTGGGCGAGGGCGGTTTTCGCCGTGGTGAGCCCGGCTGCCATCGCGGCCACGCCCACGGCGGCGGACGACCGGAACAAGGATCGGCGCGATAACATTGAGGATTTTACATTTTCGATGATGCAGGCATTGCACATGGCGGACGTCTCCTTTGTTGTTGTTATTGGACAGAACGCCAAAAGGTTAGACCAGCGCGGGTAAGCCCGCAACATCAGCACCCGGAGAGCAACTTCTAAGAGAATTGCTCCGGCAGGTAATCGGCGCGGATGAGATTCTGGAACTTGGTGAGGCTGGCGTCGAACTGCAGCGGCACGATGCCCGTAGGGCCATGGCGCTGCTTGCCGATGATGACTTCGGCCACCCCCATGCACTTGTCCATCAGGTCCTGCCATTCCTGATGTTCAGTGGTGTTGGGGCGCGGCTCCTTCCGCGCGAGGTAATATTCCTCGCGGTAGATAAAGAGCACCACGTCGGCATCCTGCTCGATGGAGCCGGATTCACGCAAGTCAGCCAACTGCGGGCGCTTATCGTCGCGGTTTTCAACCTGGCGCGAGAGCTGCGACAGGGCCATGATGGGAACCGCCAGTTCCTTGGCGAGGGCTTTCAGGCCGACGGTGATTTCGGACACCTCCTGCACGCGGCCTTCGGCGGCCTTGCGGGCCGAGCCGCCGAGAAGCTGCAAGTAATCGACCACGACGAGGCCAAGGCCGCGCTGGCGTTTCAGGCGCCTGGCTCTAGCTGCCACCTGCGCGATGGTCAGGCCGCCGGTGGCGTCGATATACAAGGGCAGGGACTGCAATTCGCGGCTCACCTCCACGATGCGGTGGAATTCATCCTCGGTGATCTTGCCGCGGCGGATGCGCTCCGATGAAATTCCGGACTGCTCGGCGATGATGCGGGTGGCCAATTGCTCGCTCGACATTTCGAGCGAGAAGAAGGCGACCACGCCGCCGTCAGTCACCTTCACCGTGCCATCGGTCTGGTGTTCGGCCTTGTAGGCCTTGGCGACATTATAGGCGATGTTGGTGGCGAGCGCGGTTTTGCCCATGGCTGGGCGGCCGGCCAGGATGATGAGGTCGGAGGCCTGGAGCCCGCCCATTTTTTCATCGAGGTCCTTGAGGCCCGCTGCAATGCCGGAAAGCCCGCCATCGCGCTGGTAGGCGCCGGCGGCCATGTCGATGGCGTCCGAGAGGGCGCGGGCAAAGGGATGGAAGCCCTGGCCGTATTTGCCGGTTTCGGCGAGGCCGTAAAGCGTCTGCTCGGCGCGCTCGATGAGATCGCGGGAGGTTTCCTCAACCGGCGTGTCGAAGGCCTCGTTCACGATATCAGTGCCGATGCCGATGAGCTTCCTTCGCTGGGCCAGCTCATAGATCATGCGGCCATATTCTTCGGCATTGATGATGGTGGTGGCCGACGCCGCAAGGCGCGCCAGATAGGCGGGGCCGCCGATTTCCTTCATGGTGGCGTCGCTGTCGAAATAGGTCTTCAGCGTGATGGGCGAGGCGAGCTTGCCGATGCGGATGAGAGTGGAGGCCGCCTCATAGATGCGGGCATGGATGGCTTCGGAGAAATGATCGGGCAGGAGGAAGGATGAGACGCGGTCGCAGGCCTCGTTGTTCACCAGGATGGCGCCAAGCAGGGCCTGCTCCGCCTCAAGGTTGTGGGGCGGGGTGCGGAAGGTATCGTCTGGACCGTCGGCTTCGACGGGACGGAGATTCGATTGAGTGGCCATGGCTAAAGGGTAGCAGCTTCCCGGGGTTGAATTGATTCTGAATCAAATTATACGCGTTATTCACAGGGGGAGGCAAAAGGCGGGTTGACTCAAGGTCAAACAAAAGGGCCACCGTTTCCGGTGGCCCAATTTTAAATGAAGTCAGACGCTTAGGTTTCCGGCGTTGCCAGTTCCTCGGGGATGGCGGCTTCCTCGTCGAAGAGGGCTTCGGCCGCGGCGCGGATTTCGGCGCGGTCGGAGACGGGGCCGGCGAGATTTTCACCGCGCTGCTGGGCTGCGGCTTCATCGGCCGAGCGGGCAACGTTGATGGTGACCTTCACTTCCACTTCCGGATGCGGAGCTACCGTTACCGTGTACATGCCGATGGTCTTGATCGGCGTGTCGAGCAAGACGTGGCTGCGTTCGACGGCGACACCGGAGGTCGATGCGGCTTCGGCGATGTCACGCGGGCTAACGGAGCCATAGAGCTGGCCCGATTCACCGGCTTGGCGGATGATGACAAAGGACTTGCCATCAAGGCCCTTGGCCTCATCCTGGGCGCCCTTGCGGCGCTCGGCATTTTTTGCTTCCAGCACGGCGCGCTGGGTTTCGAACTTTGCCTTGTTGGCCTCGGTGGCGCGGAGCGCCTTGCCACGGCGCAGCAGGAAGTTACGGGCAAACCCGTCCTTTACTTTTACGACCTGGCCCAAGCTGCCGAGCTTGGCGACGCGCTCAAGAAGAATGATTTCCATGTTTCAATTCTCCTATTGCAAGACGTAGGGCAGCAGGCCCAGGAAGCGGGCGCGCTTGATGGCCTGGGCGAGCTTGCGCTGCTTCTTGGCGGAAACCGCCGAGATGCGGCTTGGCACGATCTTGCCACGCTCGGAAATGTAACGCTGCAGCAGGCGCACATCCTTGTAATCGATCTTGGGCGCGCCTTCACCGGTGAAGGGGCAGCTTTTCCGGCGCCGGAAAAACGGGCGGCGGGCAGTTTGTTCCATAGCCATTAGAGGACCTCCGCCACTGGTTCGACACGATCTTCACGGGGACGGCCACGGCCGCCGCCGGCACCGCCGCGGCCACCAAAGCCACCGCCACCACCAAAGCCACCGCCGCCTCCGCCACCACCGAAGCCGAAGCCGCGGTCATCGCCGAAGCTGCCGCGCTCTTCGCGCTCATCGCGCCGGCGCAGCATGGCCGACTGGCCTTCTTCATGCTCTTCAACGGCAACCGTCATAAAGCGGATGACGTCTTCGCTGATCAGCATGAGGCGTTCCATTTCGGCCACAGCCGCATAGGGCGCATCGATGTTCATCAGGGTGTAGTGGGCCTTGCGGTTTTTCTTCACGCGGAAGGAGATGGAGCGGATGCCCCAGGATTCAACCTTTCCGACCTTGCCGCCGCCTGCCGTGATGACGCCCTTGAACTGCTCGACCAAGGCTTCAACCTGGGCCGGCGAGGCGTCCTGACGGGCCATGAATACGTGCTCATACAGAGCCATGATCTGATAACCTTTCTGTTTCTCGTTTCGTTATCCGCCATCCAGCGCAGAGCCTCTGACGAACCAGGGAAAGGTTCGAAAGACCGGTCAAACGTAAGAGCGGAGACACGGGAAGACGGGATTTTTCACCCTATCTGGCAAGCCAGACCTTCCGTTCAGCCCCCGGCTGGGTGGTCGAAGTAGGGGGGTGTATGGCGGAAAAGGCTGATGAAAGCAAGGGCGGGGATGCCTGCTGGCCAAGGTTTTAACCACGTCCATTTTGGGCTAATATAGAGCATGGTCGGCAAAGCAAAATTCACCACAATAGATGGTTATATCGCCCAATTTCCAAAGGAAGTTCAGGCCATTCTTGAAAAGATCAGGCAGACGGTTGCGGACGCGGCTCCCGGGGCGGTTGAGGCCATCAGCTATCAGATCCCGACCTTCAAGTTGAACGGCAGCAACCTTGTGCATTTCGCCGCGTGGAAGGACCATATCGGATTCTATGCGACGCCCGCGGGCAACGCCGCATTTCAAAAAGAACTGGCGCGATACAAGATGGCGAAGGGCTCGGTCCAGTTCCCGCTGGACGCGCCCATTCCCTATGACCTGGTGGCAGAAATTGCGAGGTTCCGGGTAAAGGAAACCCAGGCAACAGGTAAAGCGAAATCCTGATACAAAAAAGCCTCCGGGAACGGAGGCTTTTTTGCCGGATTGGTGCGGACGGCTTATTGTGCCGGTACTGCGGGAGCCGGAGTTACCGGGGCAGGGGCTGCCGGAGCGGTCTGCTCCATGGCGGGCGGTGTTGCCGGAACGGGGGTTACAGGCTCAGGGGCAACGGTTGTGTTGTTCTGGGTAACTGATGGAACAACGGGCGTGGTACCCGGATTGTTAAAGAACAGAAGATAGGCCCCGACGATCACGACAAGGGCTGCAATGACGTAAGCGATGGTTGCGCCGGAGCCCTTGCTCGTCTGGGTGACATGGACACCCGGGCGGCCGTCGGTTTCGGACACGGTCTTGGTCTTTGGATCAGCATAATTTGCCATGGTAACGCTCCTTGCGGTTGATGACTGGGGCTACAACGGCGCGAGCGGGAATTTGTTCCAATAATCAACAGACAGCAGGAACTTGATGTGGGTTATGGGCGTTGTGCTGGCTTAGTCCCAAGTACGCAGGAGGATGACATGCCCGCCAGGTCGAAAGCCCAGCAGAAGGCCGCCGGCGCCGCCCTTGCGGCAAAACGCGGCGAAACTCCAAAAACCAAGCTTAAGGGCGCCTCGCGCGAGATGTACAAGTCAATGTCGGAAGAGGAACTCGACGAACTGGCAACGGTCAAGCGCGCCAAGCTGCCTGAACACGTCAGCGATGACTAA
>JAEUMI010000208.1 GCA_016792825.1 Hyphomicrobiales bacterium | reverse complement strand
GCGAAGCCAACCGCGGCTCCCAAAGTCACCAGGCTCAATTTCTTCATGATCGAATCTCCTTTTTCTATCCATCCCCACCGTTGCAGATTTATTTCCGCTGGTGGTTCAATGAAAAAGACGGGCAGGAGTTGCAAACCCGGTGCACACGAAAATGTGTTGGAAATATTCCGTCTACGGAGCATTCTTACCGGTTTGTAACGGAACAAAGGCGCAGCAAAAGAGTTTGCGGCGCCCGGCGAATGCTTCGTGGCGGAAAGGCTGTTGCTTACGACTTGGTCTCGCCGCCGGGGATGATTGGGGCGGCAATTTCAGCAATCGCCTTGATGGCGCGGTCCACCACCTTCTTGCCCGATTTCCTGGCGGCGGTGGCTTTCCTGCCGGCGGCTTTCACGAAGACGCGGGCTGATTTCCTGGCGGCCTTCACGGTGGAGGTTTTTTTGGCGGCCACTTTTTTCTTTGCCGGCTTTTTTCCGGCGGGTTTTTTCGCCTTGGCTTTTTTGCCCGCAGGCTTTTTTGCTTTCTTGGCCAATGTCTTTCCTTGATCAGGTGCGGCTATCGCTATTGACAGCCGGGAGCGTGATCAAACTCCCAACCCAGGTGGGAGCCTGTGTCAACTCCCGTCTAAGGGCTTCAGCAGTCCTCGGCGCTGAAGGTGAAGGCATCCTCCTTGAAGGAATAGCCGAACTCGCAGAGATAGGTTCCGTCCTCATAGGCATGGCAGAAAAGGCTATTGCCGCCGCCCTTCTCCAGGCTGCCGGTGCATTCCTCGCGCCGGGCCTCATCGCGCAGGCCCTCGAAGAGCAGCTTGGCGGCCTTGCCGCTGAGCCGGAATGACAGAATGCAGGTGTCGGACTTCACGCCGCCGGCGCAATCCGGATCGCCTTCGAAAGCGCCGAGGACGGCGTTGCCCTCCAGGGGGATTTCTTCCGCAGCAGCGGCGGGCGAGAGGAAGAGAAGGATGAAGGCCAGATGAAGGAAGCGGAGCATTGGTGATTTCCCGGAGTTTGTATGCTGACTGGAGTTTGAAGCAGGACACTTGGTGTAGCAAGTCGCTCATATTGCAGCTCACCCCTTTGCCTTCCCACTCCTTCCCCGCTAGCGTGGCCTCCCATGGACATCCGTCAAATCCAATATCTCGCAGCACTTGCCCGGGAGAAGCATTTCACCCGGGCGGCTCAAGCCTGCAACGTCACGCAGCCCACGCTTTCCGGGCGCATCCGCCAGCTTGAGCAGGAGCTTGGGGTTCCAATCGTGGAGCGCGGCCAGCGCTATATCGGGCTGACGCCCGAGGGCGAGCGGGTGCTCAAATGGGCCCATCTCATTCTCGACAACTGGCAGTCGCTGAACCAGGAACTGGCGCAGATCAAGGGCAAGAAGGGCGAACTCGTCGGCCGCCTGGTGCTGGGCGTGGTGCCTTCGGCGCTGCCGATGGTTTCGCAGCTCACCAAGGCGATGCAGGGAGCACATCAGTCGGTGGATTTTTCCATCCTGTCGCAGTCCTCGGAAGAGATCATCCGGGCCTTGCATGATTTCTCCATTGAGGCCGGCATCACCTATCTCGACAACGAGCCGGTGGAGGGCCTCCTGCAGACGGTGCTTTACCGGGAGCGCTATTGCCTGTTCGTGGGGGCCGGGCATGAGCTGGCGAAAGCCAAGAGCGTCACCTGGTTCGAGGCGGCTCAGATCCCGCTCTGCCTGCTCACGCCCAACATGCAGAACCGGCGGATCATCGACCGGGCCTTCCTTGCGGCCAATGCCCAGCCCTCGCCCCGGCTCGAAACCAATTCGATCATGAACCTGTTCTCCTCGGTGCGCACCATGGGGCTTGCCTCTATCATGCCGGAATATTTCCAGAATGCGCTGGGGCCGATGGAAGGGGTGAAGGCGGTGCCGCTGGTGGAGCCCGCGGTTGAACATGCGGTGGGCCTGGTGGCGGTTGCCCGTGAGCCGCTGTCGCCATTGGTTGCGGCGCTGTTTGCCGCGGCGAAAAAGATGATGGCGGGCTGAAGTTTTCCCTACGGTTTATGGCGGGTTAAAGGGGCCTGCCATTTTGGGCCGAATCCCCTGAAAAGCATGGCATTCAATGCATTTCAGCGCGTCAAATTGTGCGGGTCGCGTTAATCTCGGTTACGGAAATTCGGCGTAAATTCCGACTGACAGCTAAATCCTCCAAGCTGGCACAAAACGGTCCCGGCATTTAACATACAGCACCGCCGGGGCCGTTTTTTTTTATTGCCCGGAGCGGCCGTTGCGGATGGCGGAGCGGATGCTGCCGCGGGTGAGGCCGATGTCCTTGAGCATGTGATCATCGAGATTCGAAAGCCTTGCGTGGTCGCGGCGTTCTGCCATCAGGCTGGCAAGCATCTGCCAGGGCTGAAATGCCAATTCAAGAAGGCGTGCGCGCCGCGGGCGGTGGCTGGCGGAAGTATCGTAAAACATGTTTTTTTCCTTGCAGGGGATTGGGAGGCGGCCGGGCGAGGGTTTCCCGGCCGCATGACGCATTACATTACCGAACCGCCTTCGGCTGCACCGCGGGACTCATGAGCATCGCCGCCACGGCCTTCGCCGGCGGTCAGGTTCATGCGCTCGAAAGCGGTCAGCGGCTTCTTGCTGCCCTTGGCGACGGCAATGGCGTTGCTGTCGGTGGCATAGCTTTCAACCTGGTGCTTCGACGAAAACTTGCCGAAGTAGGTGTCGGAGCTGCGCAGGTCGTCGCCGCCGGCGGCGAGGGCTGTGCCGGATACGGCTGCGAGGGCGGCGAGGGATACGATAAGGGTTTTCATTTCAGGTGTTCCTTTCAAAGTTAACGTTAAGGCGGACGCCGGCTGCCGCCCGTGACCATCACGGGCGCTTCATCCGGGTTCGCGGTTTAAAGCGCGGCGGCCATCATTGGCCTTGGCGCCGGTTCGGCGGGGCTTTTCAGCACCGCCAACCAATGGCGCTCATCTAGGGGAAGGCCCTTCCGGGTTGAATGACTGTACCGCCGGATGGCTTGACTGATCGTCCGGCTTTCCATAAACGGGCCGCCCCATGGATACGCTGTCGGAAATCCTGCGGACGGTCCGGTTGAAGGGTGGCATTTTCCTCGATGCCCGCTTCACGCCCTCGTGGAGCGTTGCCTCGTCAATCACGCCCGATGACCTGCAGCCCTACATGAAACAGGCGGAAGTTCTGTGCGCCCTGCATTATGTGATTTCCGGGGAAATGTATGTCGAGGTGGAAGGCGAAGAACCGCTCCTTGTGAAAAGCGGCGAGCTTGTGCTGCTGCCGCGCAACACGCCGCATGTGCTGTCGAACCGGCCCGGGCAACGCCCCGTCCCTTCCGGGGACCTTATCCAGCCAGGCGACAACGGCGGGCTTGCAAGCATTGTCCATGGCAGCGGCAGCGGCCCGCTCACCAACCTCGTCTGCGGCTACCTTGCCAATGAGGAAATGCGCAATCCGCTGATGGCGACGCTGCCGCCCATGCTGAAGGTGAATGTCAGCGAGGGCGCCTCGCGCGACTGGATTGAATCATCGGTGCGCTACGGCGCGCAACAACTCAGCGAAGGCCATCATGCCACCTCGTCGGTCATGGCGCGGCTGTCGGAACTGCTGTTCGTCGAGGCGGTGCGGGCCTATTCGGAAACGCAGGAGGTGCACGAGCAGCACTGGCTGCACGGGCTGAAAGACCAGTATGTGGGCCGCGCCCTTGCGGCCCGCACGACCGCCTGGCGCATGGCTGGTCGGTGGCCGACTTGGCAGAAGTGGCGGGCCTGTCGCGCAGCGCCTTCGTCGAGCGCTTCACGGCGGCGATGGGAACGCCGCCCATGCAGTATCTGGCCAAGTCGCGCATGCTGCTGGCCAAGGAGCTTCTGGTGGAGCGGCAGAAATCCATCGGCCAGGTGGCGGCGGCCGTGGGCTATGACGCGGAAGCCGCCTTCAACCGCGCCTTCAAGCGCGAGTTCGGCGTGCCGCCGGCCCGCTGGCGTGACCAGCAGGCGGCGGCATAGCGCCAGTTCTGCGCGGCCTCAATCCGGCATCGGGCCGAGGATTTCCATGCCGTAGCGTGCTGCCAACGACACAACCTTCTCCAGGTCAGGCTCGGAAGGCGCTGGCAGATCGTTGCCGACGGCCGGGGTGCTCATCTCGCGGACGAATTCGGCGAAGTCCCTGTCGCCTGTCATCATCAGCAGGCGGGCCGGGCCGGATCCGGTCACCCGGTAGCCGTGGGGCACGCCGCGCGGACCGAAGGCGTAGTCGCCGGGCCGCAGCACCACGCGGGTGTCGCCCACCTGAGCGGTGACCTCGCCTTCGAGGATATAGAAATACTCGTCATGGGTGAGATGGTTGTGCCATGGCGTGGCCCAGCCGTTAGGGGCCAGGATCTCGATCAGGCTCTGGGTGCCGGCGGTGGCGCGCCCGTCGGCCTTGATCCAGACCAGGGTGGACAGGAATTCACGCGGCGGGACAGCTGCCAGGGCGGTTGCATCGTCGGTCTTGATAGGGGTCATCAGCATTTTGTATTTTTCCTTATAGATATTGGGTTGACTTGGGTTTCATTTAGTGAGAAGCTTATTTCACGAAATAATTCTCTCGTCAATAGGAGAAATGCAGTGGCTGACAGAAAATATCTGATGCGGAAGCGGGCGGAAGGGCAGGACGCCACGCGCGAGCGTATCGTCGAGGCCACCGCCGCCCTGCATTCCGAGCAAGGGGTGGCTGCCACTTCCTACCTGCAGATCGCCGAGCGCGCCGGGGTCGGGGCGGCTACGGTTTACCGCCACTTCCCGACGCTGGGTTCGCTGGTCATGGCCTGCGGGGCGCTAGTCAGTGAGGTGATGCAGCCCCCGCTGCCGGAGAAGGCGCCCGCCGTCTTTGCCGGCCTTGGCACCCGGCAGCAGCGACTGGAACGACTCGTTGCCGAACTCGACGCTTTCTATGAGCGGGGCGCCACCTGGCTGGGGATCGCGGCCCGCGACCGCGACAGCATTCCTGA
>JAEUMI010000285.1 GCA_016792825.1 Hyphomicrobiales bacterium | reverse complement strand
ACCGTGCCGTTGACGATCTGGCCGATGCGGTCCTTGAACTCGTCATACATGCGCTCGCGTTCCGCATCCCTGACCTTCTGCACGATCACCTGCTTGGCGTTCTGCGCCGCAATGCGGCCGAAATCGATGGGCGGCAGCGGTTCGGCAATGAAGTCACCCACTGTAGCAGCGGGGTTGCGGCGGTTCGCTTCAACCAAGCTGATTTCCGTTGCCTCGTTCTCGACCTTCTCGGAAACCAGCAGCAGGCGGTTCAGGCGGATTTCACCGGACTTCGGATCAATCTCGGCGCGGATTTCGTTTTCGGCGCCATAACGGGCCTTCGCCGCGCGCGTGATCGCTTCTTCCATGGCCTGCAGCACGATGGATTTGTCGATCACCTTTTCGCGCGCCACCGCATCGGCAATCTGCAAGAGCTCAAGCCGGTTTGCACTTACCACTGGTTCAGCCATTTTTCATTCTCCCGTTTTCGGAATTTTCCGTTGTCTCTTCCGTCCATTCGCTGCCGTCGCCAAGCGCCTTGGACGGCAATTTGGCGCGGGCCGCTTCAATCAGTTCATCGGTCAGCGTGAGCTTCGCGTCGCCGATATCGGCAAAGGGAAGGCCAATCAGCACAGGCTCTTTCCCGCCTTCCGGGTTTTCGATGAAAAGCCGCACTTCGCCGTCGGTCACCCCTTCAAGATGGCCCTTGAAACGCTTCCGGCCAGCAACCGGCACGGCCATTTCAATTCTCGTCTCGTGGCCGGCCCAGCGCTCGAAATCCTCTTGCCGCACCAGCGGCCGGTCAATGCCCGGCGAGGAAATCTCAAGCTGGTAGCGCGTTGAAACGATGTCGGCCACATCCAGCATCGGCGAAATCGCCCGGCTGAACTTTTCGCAGTCATCGATGGAAAACGTCCCGTCCGGCCGTTCCGCCATGATCTGCAGGGTGGTGCCGGTCAGCTTCACGCGCACCAGCCTGAAACCCATGCTGTCAAGCACAGGCTCCACCAGCGCTGCAACCCGCTGCGCCGGTCCCGTTTCGCGTGAAATCCTCGTCGTTTCCATCATTTCCCAAGGCAACAAAAAAAGCGGGCCCCGGTGCGGAACCCACTCTCAAAATTTTGCGAGTGAACTTAAGTTAGGGGCTATATAAGCCCTTTCGGTGTAGCCCGCAAGAGCCTAGCTCTGCCCGAAGGTCAGATACCGCGTTTCGCGCCCTTCGCGCTTGGCCTTGGCCTCATAGCGCGTCGGGAGCCAGTTTTCGAAGGGTTCGGCCGAATTGCTTAACAGCGCGAACCCGCCATGCTCGCGGGCCTCGCGCAGGGTCCACTCGACATAATCGTCGATATCGCTGGCGAAGAGAAACACCCCACCCGGTTTCAGAAGGGCATGAAACTGCTTCAGCGTATCCACGTTCACAATTCGCCGGTCGTGATGGCGCTTCTTGGGCCAGGGATCGGGATACAGCACGAAAATCTTGGCCAGAGAGGCGGGCGGAAGCTTTTCCAGAAGGTAGCGCACATCATCATCATGAACGCGGATATTGCCAAGCGCCTTTTCTTCAATCAGCGCCAGGAGCTTGGCAACGCCATTGCGAAACGGCTCCGCCCCGATGAAACTCACCTCTGGAAACAGCCCCGCCTGATGCGCCAGATGCTCACCACCGCCAAAGCCGATTTCCAGCCAAACCTCACCGGCAGGCAGGGGGTTTTCCAAATCGACCTTCAGCTTCGGCAGCAACTCTTCCATGAGCTGCAAATGATGACGGCGCAGGGTTTTTCCGCTGCGCCGCCCGTAATACTGAAAGCGTTTCTTGCCTTCGCTCACTTCACCGCCGCTTTGAGGGCTTTCACGAGATCGATCTTTTCCCAGGAAAAGCCCCCATCCTTTTCAGGGTTCCGCCCGAAATGGCCATAGGCAGAGGTGCGCGCATAGATCGGCCGGTTGAGGCTCAGATGGGTGCGAATGCCGCGCGGGCTCAAATCCATGACCTTGGCAATCGCCTGCTCAAGCTTGGATTCCTTCACCTTGCCTGTGCCATGGGTGTTGACATAGATCGACAGCGGCTCGGAAACGCCGATCGCATAGGAAAGCTGAATGGTGCAGCGCTTGGCCAGCCCCGCCGCCACCACATTCTTGGCGAGATAGCGCGCCGCATAGGCAGCGGAACGGTCCACCTTGGTGGGATCCTTGCCGGAGAAGGCCCCGCCGCCGTGCGGTGCCGCACCGCCGTAAGTGTCCACGATGATCTTGCGGCCCGTAAGCCCCGCATCGCCATCAGGCCCGCCGATGAAGAACTTGCCGGTGGGATTCACATGCCAAACGGTGTCCTTGGTAATCCAGCCCTTTGGCAGCGCCTTGGCCACATAGGGCTTGACCAGTTTCAGCATGTCGTCCGAGGTCAGGCTCTCGTCCACATGCTGGTGTGAAACCACGATATGGGTGGCGCCGACCGGCTTGCCGTTCTTGTACTGAACCGTAACCTGGCTCTTTGAATCAGGGCCCAGGGCTTTCTCTTTTCCGGAATGGCGGGCTTCTGCCAGCAATTGCAGGATGCGCTGGGCGTAATAAAGCGGCGCCGGCATGAGGGCCGGGGTTTCATCGCAGGCATAGCCGAACATGATGCCCTGGTCGCCGGCCCCTTCGTCCTTCTTGGCACCCGAATCCACGCCTTGCGCGATATCGGCGGATTGGCCGTGCAGCAGGATTTCGATCTTGGCGGTTTGCCAATGAAAGCCGTTCTGCTCGTAGCCGATGGCCTTGATGGCCCGTCGCGCTGTCTCTTCGATCTTGGCATGGGTCACCGACGAGGGCCCGCGGGTTTCCCCGCCG
>JAEUMI010000164.1 GCA_016792825.1 Hyphomicrobiales bacterium | reverse complement strand
GGCGTGGGCTATGACACGCCGGCCAGCACCATCGCCATGCTGAAAGCCATGCAGGAGGCGGGCTATGACGTGGGTGAAATTCCCGCCGGCGGTAATGATTTGATCCACCGTCTCGCATCCGCGCGCGCTCCGCAGTCGCCGCCTGATACACCCCACGACGTGAAGTTGAGCCTGGCGGAATACCAGAAATATTTCGTCGAGCTGCCATATGCCGTCCGTGAACAGATCACCTCGCGCTGGGACATTCCGGAGACCGATCCCTTCTTCCGCAATGGCGCCTTTCATCTTGCGGTGCTCACCTTCGGCAACGTGGCCATCGGCATCCAGCCGGCCCGCGGCTACAATATTGATCCCAAGGCCACTTACCATGATGCGGCTCTCGTGCTGCCCCATGGTTACCTCGCCTTCTATTTCTGGCTCCGCCACAGCTTCAAGGCCCATGCGCTGATTCACAATGGCAAGCATGGCAATCTCGAATGGCTGCCGGGCAAGGCCAATGGCCTGAGCGCCGAGTGCTATCCCGAAATCGCCCACGGGCCATTGCCGCAACTCTATCCCTTCATCGTCAACGACCCCGGCGAAGGCACGCAAGCCAAGCGCCGCACCTCGGCGGTGATCATTGACCACCTTACCCCGCCGCTCACCCGGGCCGAAACCTATGGCCCACTGAAGGACCTGGAAGCCCTGGTCGATGAATATTACCTCGCCTCCGGCCTCGACCGCCGCAGGCTTGCCGCCCTGAAGAAGGACATCCTCGATCTCACCCGCAGCAGCCGGCTGGACCTCGACGCGGGCTTCACCGGCGATGACGACAGTGATCTCACGAAACTCGATGCCTATCTCTGCGATCTCAAGGAAGCCCAGATCCGCGATGGCTTGCATATCCTGGGCACCTCGCCTACCGGCGCGCAGGAGGCCGACCTGCTGGTGGCGCTTACCCGCGTGCAGCGCGGCCTCGGTGAAGGTGGTGACCAGTCACTCATCCGCGCACTCGCCAGGGATTTCGGCTTTGAGGGATTCGATCCGCTGGCCTGCGTCATGTCCGACCGCTGGACCGGCGAAAAGCCCGTCGCTCTTTTGAAGCTCGTGAATTCCCCCTGGCGCACCAATGGCGATACGGTGGAACGGCTGGAAGCCTGCGCCCAGGCCCTGCTCACACCCACAAAGCGGAAACCGGGACCAATCGTGCAATACAACGAGCTCGGACCCAGTGTTCGCGGTGCGGACAAGGCAAACGTGAATTCCGTGATTAAGAAGATCGACACTGTCATCCGCCCTGCCCTGCGCGCCTGTGGACCCAGCGAAATCGAAGCCCTGCTGACCGGGCTGGACGGACGGCGCGTCGCACCCGGTCCCTCCGGCGCACCAACGCGCGGGCGGCTTGATGTGCTGCCCACCGGCCGCAATTTCTACTCCCTCGACAACCGTACGGTGCCCACCCCCACTGCCTGGACGCTTGGCCAGAAATCCGCCGAGGACATGCTTGTCCGCCACTTCCAGGATTTCGGCCAGTATCCCAAAGCCCTGGGCCTTTCCGCCTGGGGCACCTCAAACATGCGCACCGGCGGCGATGACATCGCCCAGGCCCTGGCCCTCATGGGGGCAAAGCCTGTCTGGGAACCATCAAGCTGGCGCGTCACCGGTTTTGACATCATCCCCCTGGCCAAGTTGGGCCGGCCGCGGGTGGATGTGACATTGCGCATATCAGGCTTCTTCAGGGATGCCTTCCCGGCCCAGATCGAACTGTTGGACAAAGCCATCCGTGCCATCGGGGCCCTGGAGGAAGACGAATTCTATAATCCCATTGCCGCCCGCATGACGGCAGAAGCTTTGGTCCTGCAAAACTCCGGGATCAGTGAAGCAGACGCCAGGCAAATGGCGGGCTACCGCATCTTCGGTTCAAAACCCGGAGCCTATGGCGCTGGCTTGCAGGCCTTGATCGATGAAAAAATCTGGACCGCGCGCAGTGACCTCGCCGCCGCTTACGTCACCTGGGGCGCCTTCGCCTATGGCGCGCGCGAAGCCGGCGTCCAGGACGAGGCCCAGTTCACCCAGCGCCTCAAGAACATCGAAGCCGTGGTCCACAACCAGGACAACCGCGAACATGATGTGCTGGACAGCGATGACTACTATCAGTTCGAAGGCGGCATGTCGGCGGCCGTCGAAGCCGCCTCCGGCACCCAGCCGCGCATCTATCACAATGACCATTCCCGCCCCGAGCGCCCGGTGGTCCGTACCCTTGAGGAAGAAGTGGGCCGCGTCATGCGCTCGCGCGTGGTGAATCCCAAATGGATTACCGGGGTGAAGCGCCATGGCTACAAGGGCGCCTTCGAGATCGCCGCCACCGTCGACTACATGTTCGCCTTTGCCGCCACCACGGGCGCGGTCAAGACCCATCACTTCGATCTGGCCTATGATGCCTTCCTCGCCGACGACGACACCCGCGAATTCATCGAAGCCAACAATCCCGCCGCGCTGAAGGAAATTGCCCAGCGCTTTGAAGAGGCGGCTTCGCGCGGCCTTTGGACACCCCGCCTCAATTCAGCCTATGATCTGCTCAGGGACCTTCAGCAATGACCGAAGACATCGATACCGCCCGCCACCACGACAAGATGGCCAAGAAGAAAGCCGCCCGCGACAAGATCATGGCCGGCAAGACTATCGAGCGCGGCCTCCTCATCGTCCACACCGGCAAGGGCAAGGGCAAGTCCACCGCCGCCTTCGGCATGGTCTTCCGCCACATCGGACACGGGCTTCGCGCCGGGGTCATCCAGTTCGTGAAAGGCGCCTGGGGCACGGGCGAGCGTACCGTGCTTGAAAAATTCCCCGAGCTTGTAACCATCAAGGCCATGGGTGAAGGCTTCACCTGGGAAACCCAGGACATTACCCGCGACATCGCCCATGCGCGCGCCGGCTGGGAGGAAGCCAAGCGCATGATCGCCGATCCCAGCTACAAGATGGTGATGCTCGACGAACTCAACATCGTCCTGCGCTATGACTACCTGCCGCTGGCCGAAGTCCTTGAAGTCCTGAAGAACCGGCCCGCCGACAAGCACATCGTCGTCACCGGGCGCAACGCCAAGGAAGAACTCATCGAAATCGCCGACCTGGTGACCGAGATGGAACTGATCAAACACCCTTTCCGCTCCGGCGTTAAGGCGCAAGCCGGGATTGAGTTTTAAGTTCGGGGCGCTCCCGTCAGCGGCACACGCACGCCCTTCTTGATTACGTCCGGCGCATAGGCCTTCCGCGCGAAGACCTCCCGCACCATGGGAGCGAAA
>JAEUMI010000133.1 GCA_016792825.1 Hyphomicrobiales bacterium | reverse complement strand
CGATTATGGCCTTCTCGGCCGGGACTCCAGGATTGCCGTAGAAATGGGCCTAGTGTCGGCCCAGTGGTATCAATGCCCGATGCCGCGCAAGCGGCTTAAAGAGCTGATGCAGCGCCGCGATGGGCCGGCGATCCGCGACAGCCTCATCTGGTTTGCGTCGTTCCTCTCCAGCGGCGGGCTTGCCTTTTATTTCTGGCCCACATGGGCGGCACTGCCGTTCTTTCTCATTTACGGCGTGCTCTATGGCTCGTCCTCGGATTCGCGTTGGCATGAGTGCGGCCATGGCACGGCCTTCAAGACCCGCTGGATGAATGACGCCCTCTATCACATCGCCTGCTTCATGATCATGCGCGAACCCACGGTCTGGCGCTGGAGCCATACGCGCCATCACACAGACACCATCATCGTGGGACGCGATCCGGAAATCGCCGTCATGCGCCCGGTGATGATCCTCAAGATCATCGCCGCGTTCCTTGCCATCCCGCAGACCTGGAATTCGGTCAAGAGCCTGGTCCGCCACGCCTTGGGAAGAATCGGCGCCGAGGAGGCGACGTTTATTCCGGAGATGGAGCGGGGCAAGGTCTACATGGTGGCCCGCATCTGGCTGGCAATCCACGCCGCCGTCATCGCCTTCGCGGTTTTTTCGGGATCCATTCTGCCCCTGCTGTTCGTGGGACCCTTGCCAACCATGTATGGGGCTTGGCTCCATGTCGTCACGGGCCTGACGCAGCACGGCGGTTTGGCGGAGAACGTCCTCGACCACCGTCTCAACAGCCGCACGGTCCACATGAATCCGGTTCTGCGGTTCATGTACTGGAACATGAACTACCACATCGAGCATCATATGTTCCCGATGGTGCCCTATCATGCGCTTCCCGAACTCCACAAGGATTTGCAGCCCTATCTGCCGCGGCCAAGTTCCGGCATCATCGATGCCTACCGCGAAATCATTCCGGCCCTGTGGCGGCAGCGCAAGGAGCCGGACTGGCACATCACGCCGAAATTGCCAGAGGGCATTTCGCCAGTTACAGCTGCGGCGCAGTGAAGGACAGAAAATGAGCCAGTGGATAGAAGTGTGTGCGACGGACGACATTGAGGCGGAGGACGTCATGCGCTTCGACCACGCAGGGCAGACCTTTGCCATCTACCGCTCGCCCGATGACAGGTTCTATGCCACCCACGGCCTTTGCACCCATGAAAAAGTGCACCTCGCCGACGGGCTGGTGATGGACAACATCATCGAATGCCCCAAGCACAATGGCCGGTTTGACTACCGCACCGGAGCCGCAAAGGGTGCGCCGGCCTGCGTCAATCTTAAAACCTATCCGGTCAAGGTCGAAGCCGGAAAAATCATGATCGATACAGGTGCATGAGATGACCGAAGCCAGCATGGTGATTGTGGGCGGCGGCAAGGCGGGGGCGCGTGCGGCGATCGCCTTCCGTGAGAACGCATGGAAGGGCCCGGTTACGCTCATCAGCGACGAAGCGCTTGCTCCCTATGACCGGCCGCCGCTTTCCAAGGCCGCCATCATGGAAGATGCCGAGCCGCAGCCCACCTACCTGCTTGATGACGGCATGATGGCCTCGCTCGAAGTCAATTTTCTGCGCGGCAGCGCCGTCACGGCAATTGACCGGAGCGCAAAGACCGTTGTGCTCGCCGACGGCAAAAAAATTCCCTACGACCGCCTGCTTATTGCAACGGGAGCCGAACCCCGGCGACTTTCGCAAGCGGGCGCAGAGCGCGCCCTTCTGCTGCGCGATCTCGCCGATTCCATCAAGATTCGATCTGAATTCATCGGCGGGAAGAGTGTTGCCATCATCGGCGGCGGATTTATCGGTTTGGAACTTGCAGCAAGTGCTGCCAAGCGTGGCTGCCGTGTCACCATCATTGAAGCGCAACCGCGCATTCTCATGCGGGGCGTACCGCCCGAAATCGCAGCGCGCATTGCGGCGCGCCATGCAGAAGCGGGCGTTGCAATTCTGACAAGTGCTGTCATTACGGAAATCGGTCCCGACAGGGTTCTTCTGTCAGACGGACGCCAGATTCCTGCCGATATTCTTATCGCCGGCATCGGAGCGGCGCCGCGCGTTAAGCTGGCCGAGAGCGCGGGCCTTGCCCTGGACAATGGCATCGCCTGCAACACCTATCTCCAGACATCGGATCCCCATATTTTCGCGGTTGGTGATTGCTGTTCCTTCCCCCATCCCATTTTCGGCAATGAGCGCCTGCGCCTCGAAGCCTGGCGCAATGCCAGTGACCAGGCGAGTGTGGCGGTCGAAAACATGCTCGGCGGACATAGGCCCTATGACGCCGTGCCATGGTTCTGGACCGACCAGTACGAACTCAACCTGCAGATCGCAGGGCTGCCGCAGCGGGGCATTTCCACCGTGGAGCGCGTGCCGAGAGAAGGAGCCATGATCCTTTGCCACCTGGATGGCACGGGCCGGCTGGTGGGCGCCAGCGGCATCGGGCCGGGCAATTCCATTGCCCGCGACATTCGCCTGCTGGAAATGCTGATTGGCAAGATGGCCTTTCCCGATCCGGCAGCGCTTGCCGATCCTTCATTCCAGCTGAAATCCCTGCTCAAACCCTGAGGATTCCACGATGGCCCGAAAGAGACCAACCATAGCCGATGTCCGCGCGATGAAGGGCAAGCAACAATACACGATGTTGCGGGTTGAAAGCATGGAGGAGGCGGAAGCCGCGGAGCTTGCCGGCATCGACATGGCCTCGGTTCCGCCTGAGCTAATGTGTGACCCGCGGTTTCGCGATGCGGCGCCGGGACTTTTTGCTGTTCCTGGCCTCGACTATTTTGATGTGGGCACCGCCGATGATTTCGTCCGCTGGGCTTTTCGCATGATCAAGGCCAGTGCCGATGCCATTTACTGCAGCGCCAGCCTGCAGACGGTGCAGCGGCTGAGCGCGGAAGCCGTTCCGGTGATCGGCCATGTGGGACTCATTCCTTCAAAGCGCACCTGGACCGGCGGCTTCAAGGCGGTTGGCAAGACCGCCGACAGTGCCTTGCAGATTTTCAATGCGGTGAAAGCATATGAAGGCGCCGGGGCCTTCGGCGCGGAAATTGAAGTTGTGCCCAGTGAAGTTGCAGCAGAAATTTCAAAGCGCACAACGCTGTTCATGGTCTCCATGGGGGCCGGCACCGGCTGCGATGCGCAGTATCTTTTTGCCGAAGACGTGCTTGGCAGCAATACGGGCCATTATCCCAGGCATGCCAAGCGCTACCGGGACTTTGCCGCAGAGCACGCCCGCCTGCAGAAAGAGCGCATAGCGGCCTTTGCGGAGTTTGCCGGGGATGTG
>JAEUMI010000129.1 GCA_016792825.1 Hyphomicrobiales bacterium | reverse complement strand
ACCTGTTCGCCATCCCTGGTCAGGGCCTTGTGAACCTGGGCAATCGATGCGGCGGCGACCGGCTCGCCGAACTCCGTGAACAGCTCTTCCGCGCTCTGGCCAAGATTGGCACGGATGGTGTCGCGCGCTTCCGCCATGCTGAAGGGCGGCAGCCGGTCCTGCAGGGATTTCAGTTCAAAGGCCCGCTTGGCCCCGATCACGTCAGGGCGGGTGGACAGGAATTGCCCAAGTTTGATGTAGCTGGGCCCAAGCGACGAGAGCGCCGCGCTTACCCGGCTGCCGGAATCAACAATTGGCGCGGCGGCGCCAAATTTGGCCGTCTTCAGAAGCGACCGTGCAAACCATGGCAGTTCGGAAACCTGTTCCGGCTGCAGGAAAAAATCATAGCGCGCCATGGTCCGTCCGGCGCGGGCCAGCCGCCAGATGTTTTTCACCGTTGAAATCATCAGATCCGCCAGCCCGTGTGAATGGCGACGATCCCGCCGGAAAGATTGCGGTAGCTCGTGCGGGCAAAGCCTGCCGCATCGATCATGGCCTTGAACTCGTCCTGCCTGGGAAATTTGCGGATGCTTTCGACCAGGTAGCGGTAGGGCTGGCCATCGCCGGTGACAACCTTGCCGATGGCGGGAATGACTGTGAATGAAAAGGTGTCATAGGCCTTCGCAAGCAGTTCCATGTCGACATGCGAAAACTCCAGGCAAAGAAAATGCCCGCCCGGTTTCAGCACGCGGTGCGCTTCCGCCAGTGCCCGGTCGATATGGGTGACATTGCGAATGCCAAAGGCAATCGTATAGGCATCAAAGCTCTGGTCGGGAAAGGCCAGGCTTTCGGCATTGCCCACAGTGAAATCGCAGCGCTCAAGCAGGCCTTCGCGCTCTGCCCGTTTTTTGCCCTCATGCACCATTTCGGGTGAGATATCGGCAACCGTCACATGGGTTCCAGCGCCACCCGCCCGGGCAATGCGGAAGGCGATGTCACCCGTGCCGCCAGCCACATCCAGCACCTTGAAGGCGGTGGGGTTTCGTGGCGGGTTGAGCAGGGTGACCAGATCGTCTTTCCAGAACCGGTGCAAGCCCCCGGACATTAGGTCATTCATCTGGTCATAGCGTTCGGCGGCCTTGGAAAAGACCTCGTTGACCAGGCCTTGCTTCTCGTTTTCGCCCACCCGGCGAAAGCCGAAGTCCACGTCATTTTCTTGAGGTTCAACCATGGAGCCATCATAAACCAAAGGTTTCATGAGTTCTATTGCCAGTGTGGCGGCTTAACGCTTATTGCTTAATAATCATGCCGGAACTCCCCGAAGTTGAAACTGTTATGCGCGGGCTTGGCCCCGTCCTTGTTGGGCGGTCCATCGCCGCGGTGGAGCTGCGAAGGGCCGGCCTGCGCTTTCCCTTTCCCGCGGGCTTCGCCGCCCGTCTGAAGGGCAGACGTGTTGTGAGTCTCCAGCGCCGGGCCAAGTATATTCTGGTTAACCTTGATGATGGCCACTGCCTTTTGGTGCATCTCGGCATGACCGGGCGCTTTACGGTTCTGGATGTAAACGCACCGGCAAACAACCTGGGCGAATTTTATTATGAGCAGGGCGCCGTTGACGCTGGTTCCGGTCCCCATGACCATGTGGTCATCCTGCTCGATAATGGCGTGCGGGTTGTTTATACCGATCACCGCCGCTTCGGCGTGATGGACCTTCTTCACGAAAATGAAATGGCAGGCCACAAGCTTCTGAAAGGCATCGGCGTGGAGCCTCTCGGAAATGAATTCAGCGCCGATTTTCTGGCAGCAAGATTCCGGAAAAAATCCGCCCCGCTGAAGGCCGCCCTGCTGGACCAGCGGATCATTGCCGGGCTTGGCAACATCTATGTGAGCGAGGTGCTGCATCGCAGCCGCCTTTCACCCCGGCGCAAGGCGGGGACATTGGTTCGCAAGAACACACATGATGCCCGTTTGAATGATGTCGTCCGCCATGTCCGGGATATCCTGAACGAGGCCATCGCGGCAGGTGGCTCCACCTTGCAGGACTTTTCCTCCACCGATGGCAGCGAAGGCGCCTATCAGCAGCGCTTCGC
>JAEUMI010000078.1 GCA_016792825.1 Hyphomicrobiales bacterium | reverse complement strand
GGCGATGCCGCAAGGATTGCGGGTCTCAAGTCCGCTGACATCGAACAAACCATTGGCTATAGAGGCCGGGATGAAATCATTCATCGTGATGACCTGGTGATGACCAATGGTGAACGCTAGCGCCATGCAGGAGCTTGGCCTGAAAGCCCGCAAGGCAGCGGGCGTACTGGCCCTTGCCTCAACCCAGCAAAAAAATGCCGCCCTGATGGCCATGGCGAAAGCCATCCGCGCCAACGTCAACAAACTCATTGCCGTAAACGCCTCCGAAGTTGCAGCTGCAAAAACCAAGGACTTGAAGGATTCATTCATTGACCGCCTCGTCCTTACAACCAGCCGCGTAGAGGCCATGGCCAAGGGCCTTGAAGACATCGCCGGATTGCCCGACCCCGTCGGAACCATGCTTGCCGAATGGACCCGCCCCAACGGCATGAAAATTTCCCGCATCCGTGTGCCCATCGGCGTCATTGGGATCATTTTCGAGAGCCGCCCGAATGTCGCCGCCGATGCGGGAGCGCTCTGCATGAAGTCCGGCAACGCCGCCATCCTGCGCGGCGGTTCCGATGGCTTTCAATCCTCGACCCTCATTGTCGAAGCCCTGCAGCAGGGCCTCGAAGCGGCCGGCCTGCCCGCCGCCGCAATTCAGATGGCGCCGACCACCGATCGCGCCAGCGTTGGCGAAATGCTTGCAGGCCTCGGCGGCACCATTGATTTGATCGTGCCGCGCGGCGGCAAGAGCCTGGTTGCCCGTGTGCAGGCGGAAGCGCGCGTTCCCGTCTTCAGCCACCTTGAAGGCATCTGCCATGTCTACGTCGATAAATCCGCCAATCCCGCCATGGCGCGCGACATTGTCCTCAATGCCAAGATGCGCCGCACCGGCGTCTGCGGCTCCGCCGAAACCATTCTCATTGACCGGGCCGGCGCCAAAACAAACCTCTCGCCGATCATCCGTACACTGATCGATGCGGGCTGCGAAGTGCGCGGCGATGCCGAGGCCCGGGCCGCCGACGCCCGCGTGAAGCCCGCAAGCGAAGCGGACTGGTCCACCGAATATCTCGATGCCATCGTCTCGCTTGCCGTTGTGAACGGCGTGGATGAGGCCATGGCCCATATTGCAAAATATGGCTCCCAGCACACCGATACCATCATCACCGATGACGAAGAAGCCGCCCAGCGCTTTCTGAACGAGGTCGACAGCGCCATTGTCCTCCACAATGCCTCCACCCAGTTCGCCGATGGCGGCGAATTCGGCTTCGGCGCCGAGATCGGCATCGCCACCGGCAAGCTCCATGCCCGCGGGCCGGTGGGCCTGGAACAGCTCACGACTTTCAAGTACCAGGTGCGTGGCTCCGGGCAAATCCGTCCATGATGAAGCTGCCGCTCTTTGGCGCAGGCCAGCGTATCGGGCTGTTTGGCGGCTCTTTCAACCCGGCCCACTATGGCCATTACATGGTCGCACTCTACGCCTTGAAGCGCCTGCAGCTCGACTGGGTGTGGTGGCTGGTCTCGCCGCAAAACCCCCTGAAGGATCCCGGCGAGACCGGCGAATATGACGAGCGCCTGGAATTAACCAGACTTGTGGCCAAACATCCCCGCTTTGTGGTGACCGATCTGGAACGCCAGGTAAATTCCCGCAATACCGCCGAAACCCTGCTGGCTCTGAATCAGGCCATGAAACAGGCAGACTTTGTCTGGATCATGGGGGCGGACAGCCTGGCCAGTTTGCACAAATGGCATCACTGGACCGATATTGTGGAAGCCCTCCCCTTGGCCTCCCTCGCCCGCCCCGGCTACTCCATCCGTGCCCTCGGAAGCCGGGCGGCCCTGCGCTATGCCGCATCGCGCGTCAAGACCGGCGAGGCTGCCAAGCTTGTCACGCAAAAGTCACCGGCCTGGGTTTTCCTCCCCATGCCACTGCGGCCCGAAAGCTCCACGGCGATTAGAAACTTGAACCAGCCGCCGCGAAGCCCTAAACAACGCGCCACAACCCGTAAAGGATAAGACCCTGAAAAAGCCCAGCAAGAAGCCTTCCGCCAAATCGAAATCCGCGAAAGCAGCAAAACCTGCTTCCTCCTCCAAGCGTCCGCCCAAGACCGCCGCTGAACTCAAGACCATCATGATGGCCAAGGTTCGTTTCGCCGAAAAGGCGCGTGCCGGCCTGCGCGGCAAGACCACCTCTAAGGTGAAGCCCAAGGGCAAGAAAAAACTTGCCGTCAAGGCCAGGGCCGCGGTGAAGCCAAAGGTTGTTGCAAAGCCCAAGACCGCGCCAAAGGCAAAGCCCGCCGTCAAGGCCGTGGCTCCGGTCAGGATCGAAACACCAAAGTCCAAGTCCTACATTGATCAATCGCTGCTCAGCATCGTCATGACCCAGTTGGAAGATGCCAAGGCCGAGGACATCATAGCCATCAATCTGGATGGCAAAACAGCCATTGCCGACAACATGGTGGTGGCCTCGGGCCGTTCCAACCGCCATGTCGGCGCCATTGCCGACCAGCTCGTCGAAAAACTCAAGGAAGCGGGGCACCGTCATATCCGGGTTGAAGGCATGGACCAGTGCGACTGGGTGCTGGTCGATGCGGTCGATGTTGTCGTCCATCTCTTCCGGCCGGAAGTGCGCAGCTTCTATAATCTCGAAAAGCTCTGGTCGGAGCATTCGCCGCAAGAGCCCCTCGCCGGATAGGCCATGCGGCTTCAGGTTCTGGCCATCGGAAGGTTAAAAGCGGGGCCCGAAAAAACCCTCAGCCTCGACTATCAGACCCGCCTCGAAACCCTCGGCCGCAAGGCCGGAATCGGCAGAATGACAGTCACTGAATTTGCTGAGTCTCAAGCCCAGACCGCAACCCAGCGTCAGGCTGAAGAAGCAAAGCTGCTGTCGGCTGCACTGGCTCCCAAAGCCTTCACCTTGGTGCTCGATGAACGGGGAAAGGCCTGCAGCAGCGAAGCGTTCTCGCATCTCCTGCAGCGCCACCTCGATCAGGGCACGCAAGACCTTGCCTTCCTCATCGGCGGCCCCGACGGCCATGGGGCTGAAACCCGCAAACACGCTGGCCAGATCATCTCGCTTGGTGAAATGACCTGGCCCCACCGGCTGGTCCGGATTATGCTGCTCGAACAAATTTACCGGGCGGTCACCATTATGGTAAATCATCCCTATCACAGATCCTGAGCCGCAATTTGGACAAGCGCGGTTCCTAAAAAGTCGGCAATGAATTATTTGCAAAAAAATACGATAGTGAGCTTCGTGGCCGCCGCCGCGCTGCATCTCCTCGTCCCCAGTGCCATGGCGCAGGCCCCGCTGCCCCAGGAAAGCGAGCTTGGCTCCGTCGAACAGGAAATCACCTCATCGGCGGCGAACCTCGAGAAAATAAGAGCCGAGATCGCCGCCGCCATCAAGGACCAGGAGCAGGTTTCCGGCCGGCTCATCGCCATTGCCAAGACCATCCAGTCCCAGGAGGCCGCGATCACCGCCGCCGAAGAGCGCATCCTGAGCCTGCGCAAGGAGGAAATCATCCTGCGCGCCGATCTGGCTGAAAAGCAGGAAGTTCTGTCAGAGCTCTTGGCCGGCCTCCAGCGGCTTGAGCAAAACCCTCCGCCGGCGCTTGTGGTAGAACCCCATGACGTCCTGGCGGCACTCCGGGGCGCCATGATGTTTGGCACCCTGGTGCCTGAATTGCGTGGCGAAGCGGAAATTCTTGCAAAGAAGCTCACCCGCCTGGACCGCATCCGCACCGCAGTGGAAAAGGAAAAATCGGTTCTCGGCGCCAGCGTCACCAACCTGAAGACCGCCCAGATCGACCTCGACCAGCTCATCGCCCAGAAAAAGCAGCTGGTTTTTGACAATGCGGGAAAACTGGCTGGCGAAAAACGCCGCGCCGCCGAACTTGCCGACAGGGCCAAATCCCTGAAGCAATTGATAGCCGATCTGGCCGCAGCCAGGCTGAAGCAGGAAGCCCGCAAGACCAGGGAGGCCCTCGCCCTCGAAGCGGAACGCAAGCGCCAGGAGGAATTCCTTCTCCGGCCGTCGGTGGCATTTTCCGGCATCAAGGGTCGCCTTGAATATCCGGTCCAGGGCCAGATCCTGAAGCGTTTCGGACAGGATGACGGCTTGGGCAGCGAACTCCGGGGGCTGGCCGTGGCCACCCGCGCCCAAGCCCAGGTCATCTCCCCGGCCGATGGAAAGGTCGAGTTTGCCGGCCCTTTCCGCTCCTACGGGCAACTCTTGATTCTCGATGCCGGCGAGGGCTACCTTGTTCTCATGGCTGGCATGAAGGAGATTTCAGCCGATATTGGCCAGTCGGTCAGGGCCGGGGAACCGGTGGGAATTATGGGAAAAGGCCCTTCTTCCGTCACTTTGTTGGGTGATCAGGTACAAGAGGCACGGCCTGTGCTATATGTCGAATTTAGAAAGAATGGCGAGGCCGTTGATTCGGCCCCCTGGTGGATTGGTGGAACGAAAGAGGCTTTTAAAAATGAAACTACTCAATAACGGCGTACGGTCTTTCGCTCTGGTGCTTGCAGGGGCCGTTTCGGCTACCGTGCTGTGGCATGTCTTTGGCTCGGCAATCGCCGCCTCCAACGCCGATACCTACAAGCAGCTCAATCTTTTCGGCGACGTGTTTGACCGGGTGCGCGCCGACTATGTGGAAGATCCCGACGAATCCAAGATGATTGAGGCGGCCATTAATGGCATGCTGACCTCGCTCGATCCCCATTCCAGCTACATGGACGCCAAGCGCTTTGAGGACATGAGTGTCCAGACGAGGGGCGAATTCGGCGGCCTCGGCATTGAAGTGACCATGGAAAACGGCTTTGTGAAAGTTGTCGCCCCCATTGACGACACGCCGGCCGCCAAGGCGGGCATCATGGCCAACGACCTGATCACAAAGATCGACGGCGTGGACATCCAGGGCCTCACCCTGAATGAGGCTGTCGACAAGATGCGCGGCGGCGTGAACACGCCCATCACCCTCACCATCCAGCGCAAGGACCAGGCGTCGATGGATGTGAAGCTCATCCGCGACCGCATTCGCGTTCAGTCGGTGAAATCCAATCTCGAAGGCGCCGAAGAGGACATTGGCTACGTCCGCATCAGCTCCTTCACCGAACAGACCCAGGAAGGCCTCGAAAAGGCTTTCACCAGCCTGAAAACCAGGATGGGCGGTAAGGCCAAGGGCTACATCCTTGATCTCCGGAACAATCCGGGCGGCCTTCTCGACCAGGCCATTTCCGTTTCCGACAGTTTCCTCGACAAGGGTGAGGTTGTCTCGACCCGCGGCCGCCATGCCGAGGAAACCCAGCGCTTCAGCGCCCAGAAAGGCGATATCTCGGACGGCAAGACGGTGGTCATTCTGATCAACGGCGGCTCGGCCTCGGCCTCTGAAATCGTTGCGGGCGCCCTGCAGGATCACAAGCGCGCCACCATCATCGGCACCCGCTCCTTCGGCAAGGGCTCCGTCCAGACCATTATTCCGCTGGGCACCCAGGGGGCGCTGCGACTTACGACGGCGCGCTACTATACGCCCGCCGGCCGTTCCATTCAGGCCAGGGGCATTGATGCCGATATCCTGATCGAACAGCCCCTGCCACCGGAGCTCCAGGGCAAGAACGTCTCCACCGAGGGCGAAGCCAGCCTCAAGGGCCACCTCACCAATGAGGCCGGCGGCGATGAAGGCGGCGGCTCATCGGCCTATGTGCCCGAGGACAAGACCAAGGACGTGCAGTTGAAGGCCGCCGTTGATTTCCTCCACGGCATCAAGGTGGTGAGCAACGTGAAGCCGGAAGAGACAAAGGCTGACGGCTCGCCGGAAACCAAGTCGAACTGATCTTATCAACCAATCCAGACTCTCATCATGGCCGTCCCCGGACTTGATCCGGGGATCAACCCGGCCATCTTTTTTCAAGCGGTGAGTATGGCCACGACCAACACGGGCAGGATTAGAAAATGATGGAAAACTTTGTAGCAGGGTTAACATTGCGTTAACGGTTGTTTCGCCACAGTTGAGTCCAAACGAATCGACTGGGCACCAGAATTTCATGAGCCGTGATGAACTGCGACAACCGCTGAGGAAACGGAGCCTGAATGAGCGCCTTTGGGCCAGGCGTCCCACACCGCTTCTCGCTACCTCCTTCCTCGCCGCGGCCGGGTTTATCGCACTGTCTGCCTGGGCCATTTCCACTCCCCATCCCTTTGCCGGCGAGCCCATCATCACCGCCGCCATTCCGGTCGTCGAGGAGTTCAAGACCGCCTCCACCACCGCGCCTGAAGAAGAGGCGCCTGCCGAAGATACTCCTGTTGACGAAGGCGGCGTGAGCGTTCAGATCGAGGCTCCGGTCGAACAGGACAGCTACCAGACCGAAGCCTCCATCATCCTGTCGCCCCGGCGGCCCCTGAAGCCGGCACCCATTGCCGATCTCATTGAAATATCCACCATGGGGCAATTGCCCCGCATTGGCCCCGGCAACCGGAAGCCCTCCGATGTCTATGCCCGCAACACGCCCTTGGGCGTCATTCATTCCGAACGGCCGAAGATTGCCATTCTGCTGGGCGGCATGGGACTCAATGCCAAGCTTACCCAGCAGGCCATCAAGAACCTGCCCGGCGACGTGACCTTTGCCTTTGCGCCCTATGGTGAAAACCTGCAGTCCCAGGTGAACAAGGCCCGCGCCGACGGCCATGAAGTGCTCTTGCAGCTCCCCATGGAACCGGTGGGCTATCCCGCCAACAATCCCGGGCCCAAAACCCTCCTGGCTGGCGGCACAGCCGAGGAAAACCTGAATGCCCTGCATTGGCACATGACCCGCTTCGCCGGCTATACCGGCATCACCAACTATATGGGCGCGCGCCTGCTCGCCACGCCTGAAGCCCTCAAACCGGTAATGGCCGAAATGCGCAAGCGCGGCCTCGTCTATCTCGAAGATGCCTCCACCGCGCTCACCGTCTCCAAGTCCGTCGCCCAGCAAACCAAGCTCCCTGAGCGCCGTGCCCAGGTGGTGATCGACGCTAACCCCACCGCCCAAAGCATCGCCGCCGCCCTTGAACTCCTGGAAGGCGAGGCCAAAGCCAATGGCTTTGCCATCGGCACCGGTTCCGGTCTAGAAGTCACCGTTGATGCGGTGAAGCTATGGGCCGAGCAGTTGCAGGAGCGTGGCATTCTGCTGGTTCCCGTCAGCGCCATGTTCAAGGGCCGTCTGGGTTAATGAGTGAAGCAAAAGTGATTACGGCCTACAGGCCGTGCGTCGGCGTCATGCTGTTGAACAGGCAGGGCCTTGTCTGGATCGGGCGGCGCTTTGAAAAGAAGAATGACGAGGGCACCGGCCACTGGTGGCAAATGCCCCAGGGCGGCATCGATGGCAGCGAGGATCCCGCCGCCGCGGCACTGCGTGAACTGGAAGAGGAAACCGCCGTGCGCTCCGCCAAGATCATCGCTGAGGCTCCCGGGTGGTACAACTATGATCTGCCCGAACACTTGATCGGCAAGTCCTGGAAGGGCAAGTACCGCGGCCAGACCCAGAAATGGTTTGCCGCGCGCTTCCTGGGCGAGGACAGCGAAATCAATCTGGCGCCGCCCGGCCACAAGCAGGAATTCGACCAGTGGCGCTGGGCTGGGATGGACGAGATCGTGGGTATGATCGTGCCCTTCAAGAAGCCTGTCTATGAACAGGTTGTTAAGGCTTTCCGCCACTTGGGCGCTGCCTGACGGCGATTGCGGCTTGACTTATTGCACTGCAACGTCCATATGCAGCTCCATCGATCTCGGTCAATTAAGAATAACATGAGGTGGCATCCTCGATGCTGCCGTTCCGACCGAAGCGAAAAATCCGAACAATCCTTTCATGTGGGGTCTGTTTAAGCACAGGGCCAGTGCTGACTCCGCGATTGTCGCGTTGCAGCCCTCGGACATGTTCTGTGCTTCCCACTCATCTGTCCGAAACAGAAAGATATTTGCACAGTGAATTCATTTTCAGAACTCAACCTCTCGGCGCCAATCCTTAAAGCGATCGCCGCTGAAGGTTATGACAAGCCAACCCCTATCCAGGCCCGCGCCATTCCCGAACTCCTGAAGGGCCGCGATCTGCTCGGCATTGCCCAGACGGGCACCGGCAAGACGGCAGCCTTCGCGCTTCCCATCCTTGAGCGCCTGTCGCACGCAACCGAGCGTGTGGCGAAAAATTCCTGCAAGGTTCTCGTGCTTTCGCCCACCCGCGAGCTCGCCTCGCAGATCGGTGAAAGCTTCAAGACCTATGGCCGCAATTTGAAAGTTACCCGCGCCGTGGTTTTCGGCGGCGTCTCCATCGGCAAGCAGATCGATATCCTGCGTGGCGGCGTTGATGTCGTTGTCGCAACCCCGGGCCGCCTCGTTGATCTCATCGAGCGCCGCGCCCTGACGCTGGCCAATGTCGAAGTCCTCGTCCTTGACGAAGTGGATCAGATGCTGGATCTCGGCTTCATCCACGCCATCCGCAAGATCACCGGCATGTTGCCGAAGGTCAGGCAGAATCTGTTCTTCTCGGCCACCATGCCGAAGGAAATTTCCAATCTCGCCAGCGGCCTGCTCACCAATCCCGTCCGCGTTGAAGTGGCCCCCGTTGCCACCACCGTTGACCGCGTGAACCAGAGCGTCATCCATGTCGATCAGGCCAGCAAGCTCAAGGTGCTGGTTGATATCCTCAAGGACAACAACATGACCCGCACCCTGGTCTTCAGCCGCACCAAGCATGGCGCCGACAAGATCATGAAGGGCCTCTCGGCCGCGGGCTACACCGCCTCTGCCATTCACGGCAACAAGAGCCAGGCCAACCGCGAAAAGGCTCTGGCCGGATTCAAGGCTGGCAAGATTCTCGTGCTGGTGGCAACCGATATCGCCGCGCGCGGCATCGACGTCGATGGCGTCAGCCACGTCATCAACTACGACCTGCCTCATGTGCCGGAATCCTACGTCCACCGTATCGGCCGCACCGCGCGTGCCGGCGCTGAAGGTGTTGCCATTGCCTTCTGTGCCGG
>JAEUMI010000273.1 GCA_016792825.1 Hyphomicrobiales bacterium | reverse complement strand
TAGTTGCCGCAGAGAACGTCGATGTGGGTTGGCATGTGAATGAGGTGGCCTGCATCGGGGACGAGGCTGCATAGCGCGTCTCCGGCGCGCAGTGCGCGTTCCGGGTGGGGCGACATTTCCATGAGGTGGATGTACATGTGGAGGATGCCCGGGTGTTTCATGCCGCTTGCGGTAGCCATGGCGCGTTCCAAAACGGCAATGGCTTCTGCCGTGTCGGCTCCTTCAGCCGGTTTTCCCGTCTTGATATCCCAGAGCAGCCAGGGGGTGCGGTTCATGATCGCCTCGGCGAAGAGGGCTGCCACGTCGAGATCATCCATATGAGAAAGGTAGACCTCGCGCATAGCGGCGGCATAATCCTCGTTCCAGATGGGTGTTACATTGCCAGGTTCGTTTAACGGATAGCGCTTGGCAAGGGGGCGTATGAGGGCCTGCTCAACCGGGCTTGCCTGATCAAGGAGCTTCAGCGCCTGCTTGGTGGCGGCGCAGGCAAGGCCGAGTGAACTTTTCAGGTCTACCGGATCAAAGGCAACCCATTGCTTGTTGTAGTTGGGGCCCGCCGCATAAGCGATGCCCCATTGGGCCATGGCGCAGTTGGGATCGTGCTTGGCGGCTTTCTTGAAACAGCGCACCGCCTCTTCATGATTGTAGCCATAACACCAGTTGAGGCCACGATCGAACCAAATCTGGGCTTCCTTTGAAGTCGTGGTGACAGGACGGGTGTAGGGGCCGAGATCATAATAATCTGACATGATGTTCCTCCACGCGAAAGGAACCTATCATGGAGAAATTCAAACGGCTAGATGAGGTTGAATGTATGCTTATTTCACGCTTGTGAAAACACGGAAGCCCTTAGACAAATCTGGTATCAGGCCTTCGTGCTAAATTTTAGGTGGCGCATCGGGCCAAATCTTTTTGGCTACTGTTTTGAACTGACTGATTCCCAGCGAACCCCGCTCGTTTCGGGACTTTGAGCCAGGCGCGATCAGTCTATTCTTGATATCTTCATATTCTGCCCGCCAAATTTCCAACGTATCGAAACTGCTTTTGTCCAAGAGTACAAGAACGACAGCATCAAATTTTGGCTCAAGTTTTATTTTTGATACCCGACCGATGTATCGCCTAGTCGCACTTACTGCGCGACCTTTGATTTGGATACTTTGGGTTTTCCCATCTTTGTGAAGATAAGCATCGATTGCTGCTTCGCGTGGTGGAGCGAGCACAAGCCCAAGCAATCGTGCTGCTTCGTGCTCAGCAATTTCTCCTGAAATACCCAATGGTTTGCCTGTTAATTGATAGAAACGCTGCGCAATCCGTTTTGCTTCAATTAGCAAGCGTGTGACTTCGTTAGCTTCGTTTGAAGCGCTCAAGTCAGTGCATTCTGTCATGCGGCCAACAGGCTTTCAAACAGCGGGCGGCAATCGGTTTTGCCGTGGAGCGGCTCGATCATGTTTTCCGGATGGGGCATCATGCCAATAACATTGCCTGCTTTGTTCACGATGCCGGCGATGTCGTTCATGGCGCCGTTAGGATTGGTGCCCTGGGTGTAGCGGAAGACGACGCGGCCTTCGCCTTCCAGGGCCTTCAAGGTTTCTTCATCGCAGATATAGTTGCCCTCGCCGTGGGCCACGGGGCAGGAGACGACGGCGCCTTTCTTCATGCGGTTGGTGAAGAAGGTGGAGTTGTTTTCAACGGCCAGTTTCACCTCGCGGCAAACAAAGTGAAGGTGGGCATTGCGCACCAGCGCACCGGGCAAGAGGCCTGCCTCGGCGACGATCTGGAACCCGTTGCAGACGCCCAGAACCTTGAGGCCTTTGGCGGCCTTGGCGCGAATGTCGCTCATGATGGGTGAACGCGCGGCGATGGCGCCGCAGCGGAGATAGTCGCCATAGGAAAATCCGCCGGGAACAACCACAAGATCAACTTTTGGCAGTTGCGGATCGGTGTGCCAGACAGCAACTGGGGCAACGCCGGTGACCGCCTCAAGGGCAAGCATCATGTCACGTTCGCGGTTGATGCCAGGGAAAACGACGACGGCGGATTTCATGCAAGCTCTATATCATAGTTCTCGATAACGGTGTTGGCGATCAGCTTTTCGCACATGGACCTGACCTCGGTCATGGCCTTTGACCTGTCGGTTTCGGCGACGTCAATTTCGAAATACTTGCCCTGACGCACATGTTCGACGCCGGCAAAGCCGAGATGGCCCAGGGCGCCTTCGATGGCTTTGCCTTGCGGGTCCAGCACGCCTTTTTTCAGGGTGACTTTTATTTTGGCTTTCATCAGGTATCGCTCTTCACAAGTTTGGGCTTGGCGCGTTCAGGTTTTTCGTTCTCGCTTATAATTCCCAAGCGCTTGGCCACTTCCTGGTAGGCTTCGACCAGACCACCCATGTCGCGGCGGAAACGGTCCTTGTCCATCTTGTCGTTGGTCTTGGTGTCCCAGAGACGGCATGAGTCGGGGCTGATCTCATCGGCCAGGACAATGCGCATCATGTCGTTCTCGTAAAGCCTGCCGAACTCGATCTTGAAATCGATCAGCTTGATGCCAATCCCGAGGAACAGGCCGGTGAGGAAGTCGTTGATGCGAATCGACATGTGCATGATGTCGTCGATTTCCTGGGGGGCGGCCCAGCCAAAAGCAGTGATATGCTCTTCAGAAACCATGGGGTCATGCAGCGCGTCGTTCTTGTAGCAGAATTCAATGATGGAGCGCGGCAGGGGAGTTCCTTCTTCAAGACCAAGGCGTTTGGCCAGTGAACCCGCCGCCACATTGCGGACAATCACTTCCAGCGGAATGATTTCAACTTCGCGCACGAGCTGCTCACGCAAATTCAGCGACCGCATGAAATGGGTTGGAATGCCGACTTCATTCAGGCGCGAAAATATGTACTCGGAGATGCGCTGGTTGAGCACGCCCTTGCCTTCAATCACTGCTTTCTTTTGGGCGTCGAAGGCGGTTGCATCATCCTTGAAATGCACGATAACCGTGCCGGGCTCGGGGCCTTCGTAGAGAATCTTGGCTTTGCCTTCGTAAATGCGGGTTCTTCTGCTGGTCATATGCAATATCCTCATCAAAACCCTTATCCACCCTTTTAGCACAAAACCAGCGGGCGGTACTTATAGTTCACATGTTTCGACAATATGGCGACGGTTCTCGCCAATTGCAGGGGCTTCTACTTGAACTTATTGCATTGCACAATGGTTTTGAATAGTTGATTTGGGCCATGCGACTAGCTATCTCCATTGTTTAAGCGGAATGGGAGATCAACATATGAACATGGATAAACGCCAAAAGGGCTTCGAATCGAAATTCGCCCATGACGAAGAGATGCTGTTCAAGGCCAACGCCCGGCGCGCCAAGCTTTTAGGTGCTTGGGCTGCTGAAAAATTGGGCCTTTCCGGAACGGAAGCAGAGGCTTACGCCAAATCTATGGTGGTTGCCGATTTTGAAGAGGCGGGCAGTGAAGATTTGTTCCGTAAAATTAGGAAAGACTTCGATGCCAAGAAGGTGGAGCAGTCGGACCACCAAATCCGCCGCCAGATGGACGAACTCATGGCCGTTGCCGTCGAACAGATAAAGGCGGGATAAGAATTGGCTACCCAGAGTTTTGACCTGAAGGCACGGCTTGCCAACAGGCGTGAGCCGTTCCTGTTCTCATGGATGACCATTCCAAGCCCGCAGCTGGCGGGACAATTGGCGCGGCTGCCGATTGAAGGTGTGTGCCTTGACATGCAGCACGGAACAATCGGTTTTTCCGATGCGGCTCCGATGATAGCCGCAATCAGCAGCGCGGGCCGGCCTGCCATAGCAAGAATCCTGTGGAATGAGCCCGGGTTAATCGGACAAGTGCTTGATGCGGGTGCGGCCGCTGTGATTGTTCCGATGGTGAACAGCAAGGAGCAGGCAGAGGCCGCCGTAAAGGCCGCCAAGTATCCGCCGCTGGGCGGACGCAGCTGGGGCGGCTATACGGCCTTCCAGACCTATGGCCTGTCGCCTGCCGACTACCTCAAGAAAGCGAACTCCATTACCCAGGTTTTCGCCATGATCGAAACCCAGGCGGCGCTTGACGCAGTTGAAGAGATCGCTGCGGTTCCGGGTCTTGACGGGCTTTTCGTCGGGCCGAGTGATCTGTCCATTGCCCTGTCCAAGGGCGCGGGCATCGACAAGACGGCCAAGCACACCCTCGATGCGATGAAATTGATCGCCGCTGCCGCCGCGAAAAACAACCTAGTTGCCGGCGCCTTTGCGGGCAGTGCCGACGTCATCAATACTTATGCGGCGATGGGCTACACATTCATGGCGGGTGCGGTCGACGTTGACCTTCTGCAGGCAGGCGCCGAAAGCCTCATAAAGGCGGTAAAGGGCGTTTGACGTCCGCCGCCTTTCTTGGGACAATGAGATGATGATGGACAAGCGCACCTCGCTTATTCCCGGGTACGAAGTTATCCTCGACAAGCTCGTAGATATCGCGCTGGCAGCCGGGCCCATCGGCAGCCAGACGGACAAGTATTTCACCAATACCTCGCGCATCGTGGCAGCCCATGGCGACACGGATGTGACGTTTGCCGTTTTCATGCGCAGGCGCGTGGTGGCGGCGCTTGAGCCAACCATCCGCATGGTGCAGCGCCTGGTGCCAACGGCTAGGGTCAAGCGGTTTTACGAAGAAGGCGACATCGTTCCCTCGGAAAGCAAGATGCTGGAAATCACCGGCTCCATGGCCAAGCTTTCGGAAGTTGAAACGCTGGTGCTGCAGAAGATCGGCTTTCCCTGCGTATCGGCCAACAATGCCTATGAAATGTGCCGGGCCATACCTTATGCCGCCTTCATGGACATGCATGCGCGCCACGGCAGCGGGGCGGAGATGAATATTCTGGCCGCTTATGGCGCGGCGGTAGGCAGTGCGGCGGCCAAGCATGCAGACAGCAACGTGAAGGGTTTTGTTGGCTCATCCCAGGATTTGACGGCCCCCCTGTTTGGTTCTGCTTCCGGTATGGGCACCATGCCGCACGCTCTCGTGGGATATACGCGGGGCGATGTACTGGAGGCCATGAAGCTTTTTGCCGAGACCATTCCCGAGGCCAAGACGCTGATCGCGCTGGTTGACTATACGGGTGAGGAAGTGACCGACTCCCTGCGCAGCGCGCGGTGGTTCTACGAAGAGGCGAAACTGCAGGATACGGACAAGGTTTTTGGAGTGCGCCTTGACACCCATGGCGGGCGCTTTGCCGAAGGGCTGGATTATGAAAAGTCCGTCGACACAGTGGGCCATTGGCTGGGCGTTACGGGCGAATACAACATCGTCGAACAGGTTCTGGGAGGCAGGGCCTTCCAGCTTGATCCCAACAACATTCTGGTGGACAAGGTGCGCCGCATTCTGTTCGGCAAAGGCGTGTCGGTTGCTTCCATCATACATGTGCGCAGGGCCCTGGACGCAGCCGGATACAAGCAGGCGCAAATCGTTGCCTCCTCAGGGTTTGATCCGCAGAAATGCCAGGTGATGGGGGCGGCAAAAGCCCCGCTCAACATGGTCGGCACCGGCAGCTTCCTGCCTGCGACACTCACCGAAACCTATGCTACCGCCGATATCATTGCCTATGACGGGGTGCGCCGTGTGAAAGTGGGCCGCGAGTTTCTTTTCGACTAGCTCACCGGCATGTGAATTGCCGCCATCTTGCGCCTGGTGAAAATCTGGTGTTTGTTTTCTCGGGGCACACGTTCAGGGGACAGCACTATGGTGATTCGATTCCTCCGTTCCATAAGCTTCGCACTTGCCGCAACACTGCTTTTTGCTTTTTCGTCTGCGGCCAAGAGCGCAGCTAACGCGCCGGCGGTAAATGTTGTCATTGATATTTCATCGCAATCCATGTCAGTCAAGGTAAACGGCTGGCACTACGGGAAATGGAAGGTTTCCACTGCCCGGCCAGGCTATTACACGCCGCGGGGCGTTTTCCGGGTGCAACGGACAGCCCGGGTTTACTACTCAAGAAAGTATGACAATTCACCTATGCCGAACTCCGTGTTTTTCAAGGGCGGGTATGCCATCCATGGCAGCTATTACGTGAAGTCCCTGGGGCGGCCGGCATCGCATGGCTGTGTGCGGCTGCATCCCTCCCATGCCGCCAAACTTTATAATCTGGTTCAGAAGTATGGCCCGAAGTCGACCCGGATCACGGTCGTCAATTAAGGGCATTGAAAGCGGGCGTACGCGCCCTAACCGTCTAAATCTTCGCTTCCCAAATGCTCTGGGCAGTGACAATCTGGCTTTGACCTGATAGGGAAATGGCAGCTGAAGTCGGCAGGCAGTCAGCGAAACCGGTGTGTGCCATGAACTCTGAACCCCTATCAGAAGGAGCCACACAGAATGAAATTCGGATATTTTGCCAACGTAACCAACCGCCATGACCAGCCTTTTGGCGTGTTGATGAATGAGCAAATTGCCCTTGCTCAGTACTTGGACACCTATGACTGGGATTCCGTATGGTACACGGAACATCACTTTTCCTATGAGGGCTTTGAAGTTGTTCCCAATCCGGTTCTGATGTCCACCTGGACCGCGGCCCACACCAAACGTCTTCGCATTGGGCAGGCGGCCAACATCATAACATTCTGGCATCCCCTGCGTTTTGCCGAGGACATTGCGATGCTTGACCACATGTCAGGCGGACGCATTGAAGTGGGCGTTGGCCGCGGCATTTACGGCCGCGAAGCCCTGCAGCTCAACAAGATGGCTGATACCCGCAACCCGGCACAGAATTTCAGGATTTTTGCCGAGGCTTTGGAAGTTGTCCGAAGGGCCTGGTCAAACCAGTACTTCGAATTTCACGGGGAATTTTTCAATTTTCCTGATCGCGGTTTCATCTGGGATCACGGCATGTCGCCGAAGAGCGCTGATTATCAGAATATGGAAACCTTTGAGCTGGAGAAGCTCACAGTTGTTCCCCGCACCCTGCAGCAGCCAACGCCGCCCATTCATCAGGTGGTGGATGGCCATTTGGCCATTCAATACGCGGCGGAAAACAACATGAGGGCCATGATGTGGATCCCGCCCACAGATGCGCTGAAACCCCGGTTCGAGCTGTACCGTGACAAGAAGGCGGCAAAGGAACAGCGCGCCGTAAACCTCGGTGAGGGGGTCAGCCTGGTGCGCGACATGTTCTGTGCCGAAAGCAAGGCGGAAGCAAAGCGGATTGGCGGGGCGGGAATCGTGGATTACCTGCGTTGGGTTTGCCATTGGCGCGGGCTTGATAACCACCGGCATCTTGGCGAGGAATTGCCGAAAACGGAGAACAAGCTTGACCTGCTCTCCGTTGATTTTCTTGACGAGCGCAACTTGCTGTTCGGGACACCGGATGAAATATCCGCCCGGATTGAGGAAATGATCGATGTCCTGAATCTGCAGCACCTGCTGGTTTGGTCGCATTTTCCAGGAATTGAGCATGAGGCAGCGATGCGTTCGGTGAAGCTCTTCACCGATGAAGTGATGCCACGATTCAAGGGCCGGGTCGGCCTGCACCAGGCGGCGGAGTGAGTTCATGAAGCCGAGCATTCGCAAGACCGTTACGTTCATCGAGACGACGTACATTGAAGGCGGGCGGGCACCTGATGTTCCTGTCGAAATGGCGGGGGTGGCGGCGGTGATCCAAAATCCCTGGGTTGGCCATGGTTTCGTGGAAAATCTCCGACCTGAAATCCTGACCATGGCGCCCATATTGGGCGATTTGCTGGTGCCGCTTCTTCTTGAACAGCTTGGCGGCGGCGACAGGATCGAGGCCTATGGCAAGGCAGCCATTGTCGGCTTGAACGGTGAAATCGAACATGCTTCGGGGCTTATTCACACCTTGCGATTTGGCAACAAGTTTCGAGACGCGGTCGGCGGAAAATCCTATCTGTCATTCACCAACAAGCGCGGCGTCGCCGGGTCTTCCATTCAAATCCCGATGATGCATAAGATTGATGAGGGTTTCCGTTCACACTATCTGACTCTGGAATTCGCGGTGCCTGATGCGCCTGGGCCGGATGAGATTCTGGTTGCCATTGGCGCTGCGACGACGGGCCGGGCCTTCCCGCGCATTGGCAACCGATACATCGACAAGGAAGAAATGGCGGCCGAGAAGAAGGCGTGAAGCAGTTTTCGCTCCATGGCACCGCGCTTCAAATATCCGGCAGCGGACCGCCCGTGGTCTTGCTACATGGTGTCGGCCTGAACCAATCCATTTGGGCCGCACAGGTGACGGCCCTGGAATCCGATTTTCAGGTCATTACCTATGATTTGCTGGGGCATGGCCGGAGCGCCCCAGTGACTGAAAATGCCCAGCTTTCTAATTGGGTTACGCAACTCAACGGTGTTTCTCACGATCTGGCGCTGGAGAAGTTCTCACTTGTCGGGTTTTCTTTTGGCGGGTTGATTGCGCAAGCCTATGCGACCCGGCAATCGCAGAAGATTGACAGGCTGGTGCTGATGAGCACGGTTTATGACCGCAATGAAACGGAGCGGGCGAGTGTTCTGGCGCGCCTCGATCAGGCCAAATTGGAAGGCTCACAAGCCACAATCCCTGCGGCGCTTTCGCGCTGGTTCTCCCCGGAATTTTCCAAAGTTCACCTCGATACCATACATCAGTATGAAGTGCTTTTGCGGAGCAACGACGCTGCTTCGTTTCTCTCCGCATATGAGTGTTTTGCAAGGGCGGACCAGGAAGTGGTGGAAGCGCTTGCAGGCTTTGATCGTCCAGTTCTGGTCATGACGGGTGAGTTGGATACGGGCTCCACGCCCGCCATGGCGCGGAAACTGGCGGGGATGATTCCGGAAGCTGAGTGTTCTATCATTATCGGGGGGCGGCATATGATGCCGGTGGAAATGCCTGAAGCCGTCAATTCCGTGCTGCTCCGGTTTTTGAAGAAGGGACGTTCATGAGGACATTGCTGAAAGCCATTGTGTGGATCATCGCGGCACTTGTCGTAATCTTTATCGGCGGTGGCTATCTCCTGCCCAGTGAAGTCAACATGCAGCGGGAAACGGTGATCAATGCGCCACCAGAGAAGGTCTTTGCTCTGGTGGGCGGATACAAGCGCTTCAATGAATGGTCGCCTTGGGCGGAGCTTGACCCCAATGCAGTTTATACCTTTGAAGGCCCTGAATCGGGTGTGGGTGCAAAAATGAGCTGGGCTTCCAATGATCCCAATGTTGGCGCCGGGTCGCAGACCATCACGGCGCATGTTCCCAATTCCCATGTCGCCGTCGATCTCGATTTCGGCGCAATGGGCAAGTCGCAATCCACCTGGGAATTGAAACCGGAGGGGGCGGGAACGTCGGCCACCTGGGGCTTCAAGATGAAACTTGATGGCATGATGGACCGCTGGTTTGGCGTGCTCATGGAACGGTTCATCGGGCCTGACTACGAAAAGGGGCTCGCGAAACTGAAGGCGATTGCGGAGAAAGAGGCGGCGGGTGGCTGAGCCTTTTCAACTTTATATCGATGGGGCATTCGGGGCGGCCGAGGGCGGGGCCACGTTCAAAAGCACCGATCCTTCTACGGGGAAAGCATGGGCCTTGATGCCCAAGGCCAGCGCGGCTGACACAGATAGGGCAGTGCGCGCTGCATCTGCTGCATTCAATGCTGGCCCATGGCCGGCGATGACAGCCACAGCGCGGGGCAAGCTGCTCTGCAGGCTGGCGGAGTTGGTAACGCGGGACGCGGCCATCATTGCAGAGCTTGAAACCCGCGATACGGGCAAGGTGATCCGTGAAACCAAAGCAGTCACGGGATATGTGGCGGAATACTATCGTTACTTCGCGGGGTTGGCCGACAAGATCGAGGGGGCAACTTTCCCGATCGACAAGCCTGACCTCGAGGTGTCAACCCGGCGCGAACCCTTGGGCGTTGTGGCGGCCATCGTGCCGTGGAATTCGCAGATGTTTCTGGCAGCAACCAAGCTTGGCCCGGCGCTGGCGGCCGGCAATACGGTGGTGATCAAGGCATCGGAAGATGGGCCAGCACCGCTCCTGCATTTTGCCAGGCTGGTGCATGAAGCGGGCTTTCCCGCAGGCGTCGTCAACATCATAACCGGGTTTGGCGCTGATTGCGGGGAGGTTTTGACCTCACATCCGCTGGTGGCGCGGGTTGCTTTCACTGGCGGCCCGGAAACGGCGCGCCATGTGGTGCGCAATACGGCGGAGAATTTTGCGGTGACCACGCTGGAGCTTGGAGGAAAGTCCCCCGTCATTGTGTTCGATGACGCAAATCTGGACTCGGCCTTGAACGGGGTGATTGCGGGCATCTGGGGCGCCACAGGGCAATCCTGCGTGGCGGGATCGCGCCTGCTCGTTCACGAGTCCATCCAGGATGAATTTGTGGCGCGCCTCGCAAGGCGGGCCGGAGGCATCAAGATCGGCTTGCCGCTGGACATGGCAACGGAGATGGGGCCGCTTGCGACCCTGAAGCAGGTGCAGCGGGCGGAGAAATTGATTACGGAAAGCCTTGCGGCAGGGGCGGTGCTGGTAGCAGGCGGCAAATCCCCAATGGGTGACGGATATTTTTTTGAACCGACCATATTGCTTGCACCAAGCGCTGAACTGCCATGTGCGCGCGAGGAGTTCTTTGGCCCGGTGCTCTCCGTTCTCAAGTTCAATACGGAAGATGAGGCGGTTGCCCTTGCCAACGGAACGGCTTACGCGTTTGCCGCGGGCATTTTCACGCAGAACCTGGGCCGGGCGCACCGGCTGACGAAGAAAATCAGGGCAGGGGTCGTGTGGGTGAATAGCTATCGAGCGGTTTCGCCCATTGTGCCTTTTGGCGGTAATGGCTACACGGGCTATGGGCGCGAAAGCGGCCTGGATGCCATCCGGGACTACACGCGCACGAAATCAATCTGGATCAATACTTCGGATGCTCCGATGGCTGATCCCTTTGTCATGAGGTAGCGATGAGAACGGCTTTGATCACCGGCGGCGCACAGGGCATTGGTGCGGCGGTGGCGCGCAAATTCCTGAGTGAGGGATTTTCCGGCGTGCTGCTAGTGGACCGCAATGCGGAAAAGCTGGTTGCGGTGCAAGAGCAAATCGGCAAGGGCGCTGAAATCTATACGGGAGATTTGCGGGATGGGGGTACACCGGCGGGTGCCGTAGCTAAGGCGATCAAGAGTTTCGGGCGGCTGGATGTGTTGGTAAATGCCGCCGGGAACACGGAGCGCTGCGGAATCGCGGACACGACGCCGGAAGCCTTTGACCGCCTGTTTGAGGTGAATGTGAAAGCGCCGCTGTTCATGATGCAGGAAGCGGCGAAGCACATGGTGGCGGCGAAATCCGGCGTGATCATCAACGTGGCCAGCATGCTGGCGCATGGCGGCCCACCCAACTTGGCTACCTATTCTGCCTCCAAATCGGCATTGATGACGCTGTCGCGGAATGCGGGAAATACTTTCAAACGAGATGGGGTCCGGGTGTTCTGCATAAATCTCGGATGGGCGCTGACCGATGGCGAACACGAATTGCAAACGACCTTTCATAAGCTGCCGCAGAGCTGGGCCGAGGACATCGGCGCGCGCATGCCTTTCGGCCGGTTGATCACCTCGGATGATGTGGCGGGACTCTGCGCCTTTCTGGTTTCACCGCCGGCGCAAATGATGACAGGTGCGGTAATCGACTACGAACAGATGCCCCTGGGCACGTTCGACAGCCATCCGGCACTTAGCCCGTAAGATCAACCACGGTGATTTCGGGCGGCACGCCCAGGCGAACCGGCAGGACCGAGCAGCCCAGCCCGCCGGATACAATGAGATGGCGGCCATCTTCGATGATGTGGCCATAGGCAAAGCGGTTGCCGAACTCGGAGGGCACGATGGGCGACCAGCCAAGAAGGCGCACCTGGCCGCCGTGGGTGTGGCCACTCAGGGTGAGGGAGACCCGGGGTGGCATCTGGGTAAACAGGTCGGGCTCATGGGCCAAATGGATGATCGGGGCCGCATCGGTGACTTGCGCCAGCGTGCCGGGGAGATCGTCGCGCCCTTCAAAGCGGCCACGGACTTCTGTCTTTAAGGCAACGATGCTTGCGGTGCCGGAAAGCCAGAAAGGGAGATTGTCCTTGGCAAGGCGTGCCACCCGGTTCTCGAGAACGGGAATACCGGCATCCTCCATGGCGCGCTCGGCGAGGGTCGGTCCATGACCCAGGCTTTGGGCCGTGGCGTCGCCCCACCAGTCATGGTTGCCAATGATGGCATAGGTTCCCAGCCGTGAAGTGAGTTTCTTTGCGGCGTGCGCCGTGTCGGCAATAGGGATGCGGCTGGTTACGAAACGATGGGTTGCCGCGAAGTCTCCGAGCAGAAGATTGAGGTCGCCTTCCAGAGAGTTTGCCAGGTCAAGAATGCGACTCCACCGGCCAAGACTCATGTAGGGTTCGCCCAGATGGGGATCGGCAATCAGCACAAGACGAAGCTTGAGGCCGGGCGTCCAATTCGGCGGGGTGAGGGCATAGTATTGGGTGCGCAGCAGGAAGCCGGGTTCGATGGCCAGCGCATAAGTGCCGACAGAGGCGCCTGCGATTGCGAGGCCGCCAAGCCATTTCAACAGGCCGCGGCGCGTCACGGGGTATGGCCTGTAACGCCTGCTTCCCTGAGGGCCCATTCGCGGAAGGCTTTCACCATGTGCGTGTCCGCCGTCTCAATGGGGGAGATGACATGGTAGGCAAATTGCGGTGGCGCGCGCAGCGAGAGTTCGAAGGGCTTGACCAAACGCCCAGCCGCAAGATCATCCGCCACAAGATTTGAATCGCCCAGCGCCACGCCCTGGCCATTGATGGCGGCCTGGACGGCCAGGGAGGTTTGGCTGAAATGCAGACCCGCGGCATCATCGAAATCGCGGATGCCGGCGGCCAGCATCCACATCCGCCAGTTTGGCCAGGGCAGGCCCTGGGCTTCCCAATCCAGATGAATGAGCTGGTGATGCTGAATGAGATCGCGCGGTGTCTTCAAAGGCTTGTCCTTGGTGATCAGGACTGGGCTGCAGACCGGGAAAACCTGATCCTGGAACAGCAGGTCGGAGCGCAGGCCCGGGTATTTTCCATTACCGAAGCGGATGGCAATGTCGATGTCGTCCCGGTCAAAATCGAGAACTGCGGCAGATACGTCAATGCGCACATCGGCGCCGGGCACCTCGGCCAGGAAGCGGTCGAGGCGCGGTACCAGCCATTTTGCGCCGATCGAGGGCGAGGCCGAGACTTTCAACTGTCTGGTGTTTTTGAGTTTGCGGATTTTCTGCAGGGCGTGGTTGAGGGAATCGAGCGATTCAGCGGCCGCAGCGAGCAGGATTTCGCCTTCGCGGGTGAGCCTCATGCTACGGCTGGTGCGGGCAAACAGTGAAACGCCAATCTGTTCCTCGAGCTCCTTGATCTGATGGCTGATGGCGGCGGGGGTAACCCCCATGTCGGAGGCTGCACGGGTAAAGCTCAAATGCCGGGCGGCGGCATCGAAGGCGCGGAGGGAACGGAGGCCAGGAAATAGCTCGAGCATGGCATATCTTCAAATTTCATTTGCAGATGAATTGAAAACTAGTCGTTTGTGCAAACAAATACAATCACCTATGTTGTGATCATAAACAAATACTAATGAAAGATTAATTCCATGTCTCGCTTTACCAGCCAAACCGCCCCAACAAGCTACGGTTATTCGCCAGTTGGAGCTACTGACAGATTGTGGCTCTTCCTGAAGGGCATGGTCCGCTTCGAGCCAGTGGCATCTGCCATGTATGCTGAAAACGACAGGGTTCGGATGAGCGGACGCAATTGGCTGATGTAATCAGCGGCCTTTCCAGACGGGCTTGCGCTTCTCGGCAAAGGCCTTGGCGCCTTCCATTTGGTCTTCGCTTGAGTAGAGCTTGTCCACCGTTGGCAGCTTCCGTTTGGTCACCAAGTTGAACGCTTCCTGCACGGGCAGGTGCATGGTTTCGCGCAGGGTTTCCTTAATGGCGGCAAAGACCAGCGGCGGGCCGTCGGCCAGCAACGCCGCCACGGCGCGGGCCCGGGCCATGAGATCTGCGGCGGGCACGATTTCATTGATGATTCCCCAGTGCTTGGCTTCGGCTGCGGTAAAGCGCCTGCCGGTGAAGAGCATTTCGGTTGCCACCTGATAGGGGATGCGGCGTGGCAACTTTATGGTGGCGGCGTCCGCCAGGGTGCCGGAATTGATTTCGGGCAGGGCAAAGGTCGCATGCTCGGCGGCGATGATGATGTCCGCCGAAATCATGATTTCAAAGCCGCCGCCAAAGGCCAGGCCGTTTACCGCGGCGATCACCGGCTTGTTGAGGCCCGGCAACTCCTGCAGGCCGCCGAAGCCGCCGACGCCATAGTCGGCATCGGGCGTCTCGCCTTCAGCTGCGGCCTTGAGGTCCCAGCCGGGGCAGAAGAACTTGTCGCCTGCGGCGGTGAGGATGGCCACGCGCAGTTCCGGATCATCCCTGAATTTAGCGAAGACATCACCCATAATGCGGCTGGTTGCGGCATCTATGGCATTGGCCTTGGGGCGATTGATGGTGACTTCAAGCACAGGGCCTTGGCGTTCGGTTGTTATGGGTGAGGTCATGTCAGTCTCTCCGCATACGGATAAGGGCATCAACGGCAACAGCGCCATTGGGCAAAACGAGCAGGGGGTTTACGTCGAGCTCTTCGATTTTGGTGCGATGGGCTGCAGCGAAATCCGCCACGGCGAGGATCGCCGCGATGACAGCCTGCTGATCGCCCGACTTGCCGCGGAAGCCTTCCACCAGTTTCCACACCTTCAATGATTTCAGGGCGCGGGTGATTTCCTCGCGCGAGGTTGGCAGCAGCAGCGTGACGCTGTCCCTCAGGAGTTCGGTGAGAATGCCGCCGGAGCCGATCACCAGAGCCAGGCCAAACTGCGGATCGTTCTTGAGGCCGATGATGAGTTCGGCCACGGCGCCGGTGACCATGCGCTCGACGAGAACATCGGGCGCCAGTTTTGCCATTTTCCGGGCAACGGCCTCGGCCTCTTCAACGGTTTTGATATTCAGCGCCACGCCGCCCGCTTCGGTTTTATGGGCGATGGCTGAAGATGATGTTTTGATGGTGACGGGGAAGCCAAGGTGCTTGGCAACGCTTGCGGCTTCGGTAGCTTTGCACACCTTACCTTCTGGCACGGGAAGGCCGAAATTCTTCAGGAGAATCTTGGCATCATGCTCGCTCGGGATGATTTCACCCTTGCCTGTAACCGCAGGTGCGGAGAGGGTGGGCAGAACTTCATTTCGCGCCCAATTACGGCCAATGAGTGCGGCGGCTTCAAATGCTGCAAGCGTATCATCAAGGCCCATCATGGGGGCAACACCCTTGGCCGCCAGATCGGCGGCAACTTCGGGAAGCATGCATTCGGGAAGCGAGGCAGTAACAACGGCGCGTGCGCCGGTGTTTCTAGCGGCTTGGGCAAGCGCCTTTGCCGCAACGACCCAGGCGGCGGCATTGCTTCCCTTATGTGTCGGTGCATCCAGAATCAACACGCCTGCATCAAAGCCGCCACGCAGCACGGCTGAATAGGTCGCGGTCAAATTGTCGAACTGGTCCCAGATGAAGGTGTGATAGTCGAGCGGGTTGTCGATTGAGACATATTCATTGAGGGTGGCCTTCACCTCCGCCTTTGTCTTGGGGTCACCTGGCGGGAAGCTCACCTTCCGCTCCAGCGCCATATCGGCGATGAGGGCCGCTTCGCCACCTGAACAGCTCATGGAAACAATGCGGCTATCCTGCAACGGCCCGCCGTGGTGGAGAAACTTCAGGGTTTCCACAAAGGACGTCACCGACTTCATGCGGGCGATGCCGTAACGCTCGAACAGTGCGTCATAGAGGGTGTCGGCGCCGGCGAGCGATGAGGTGTGGCTCATTGCCACTTTTGCGCCTTGCTCCGAACGGCCGGTTTTCAGAGCGATAACCGGCTTCTTGAGCTTGCGGGCAACCTCGGCGGCACGGGCAAAGGCTGCCACGTCGGTTAGGCCTTCAATATGCAAGCCGATCGCCGTGATGCGCGGGTCGCGGGCGAGTTCCTCAAGCAATTGCGCCATATCAATGTCGGCCTGGTTGCCGATGGCAAAGATGCAGGCAAGTGGCAGGGCGCGGCGGGTGAAGGTGAAATTGCAGGCGATGTTGCCCGACTGGGTGATGATGGCAACGCCCCTGTCGATGATTTCCATGCCGTGTTCGTCTGGCCAGGGGGCGACGCGGGCGAGGCAGTTCACGAAGCCGTAGCAATTGGGCCCCATGAGCGGCATGCCATCCGCCGCTTCAAGCAGTTCCTTCTGGAGGTGGGCATCGCCTGTTTCGGCGAAACCGCTGGCGTAGATCACCGCTCCGCCACAGCCCTTCTTCCGCAGTTCACGGACCACTTCGATTGTCGGTTCGCGCTTGATGGCTACGAAAGCGGCATCGAGCGCGCCTTCGATTTCGGCAACGGATCTGACGCAGGCAATGCCGCCGAGACTTTCCCGCTTGGGGTGGACGGCCCAGATCTTCCCGGGAAAGCCCAGTTCGCGCGTGCGGCGGATGGCGACATCACATTCGGTGCCGCCGATGAAGGCGATTGACTTGGGGTTGAGCAGGGCAGTGAGGCTACGCGTCAAGATCAGCCACCCAGGGGGCGCAGCAGGGCGCGGGAAATGATGTGGCGCTGGATCTCGGAGGTGCCTTCCCAGATGCGCTCGACCCTTGCATCGCGCCAGATGCGCTCCAGCGGGAGATCAGACATCAGGCCCATGCCGCCGTGGATTTGAATGGCCTCATCGGCAATGAAGGCCAACACTTCAGTGGCCTTCAGCTTGGCCATGGCCATGTCCATGTCAGTGACGGTTTTCTGGTCGAACTTCCAGGCGGCCTCGAGGGTGAGCAGTTCAGCGGCTTTCAGTTCCATGGCCATGTCGGCGAGCTTGAAGGACACGCCCTGGAACTTGCCGATCTGCTGGCCGAACTGGTAGCGGTCCACGGCATATTGCTTGGCATGTTCCATGGCGCGTTCGGCACGGCCTAAACAGGTTGACGCGACTTGCAGCCGGGTGGCGCCCAGCCATTCGTTGGCGACTTCGAAGCCCTTGTGCAACTCACCGAGAATCTGCGATTTGTGCAGGCGGCAATCGTTGAATTCGAGGATGCAGTTGTTATATCCGCGGTGGGAGACATTCTTGTAGCCGTCACGCACGGTGAAGCCCTTGGTGCCCTTGTCCACAAGGAAGGCGGTGATCAGTTTTTTCTTGCCGCGCGGTGTGTCTTCCTCGCCGGTTGCGGCGAAGAGAATCGTGAAGGTGGCTTCGTCGGCATGGCTGATGAAATGCTTGGTGCCATTGATCACGAAATCATCGCCATCCTGTTTGGCAAAGCATTTCATGCCGCGGACGTCCGAGCCAACGCCCGGCTCGGTCATGGCGAGGCAATCGACCATATTTCCCTGAACGGCAGGAAAGAGGTACTTTTCGCGCTGCTCACCGACGCAGGCCATGAGGATATTTGAGGGGCGGGCGACGCAATTCCAGTGCAGCGCGTAGTTGGCGCGGCCCAATTCCTTTTCGTAGAGAACCCAGGTCAGCGTATCGAGGCCGGCACCGCCCGCTTCGGCGGGCATGTTGGCGGCGTAAAGGCCGGCGGCTATGGCCTTGGCCTTGATCTCTTCACGCAACTCGGGACGCAGCACGCCCGTATTCTCGATCTCCACTTCATGGGGATAGAGTTCGTTGACAACGAAATCACGCGTCGTCTTGATGATCATGTCCTGTTCTTCGGAGAGCTTGAAATCCATGTGGGGTTACCTGATGTGCATGGTTTCGAGGTGGCCATCTACGGCGATATCTTGGCCGTTGACCATCTTGGCGGCGGGGCTGGCGAGGAAGAGGCACATGTCGGCTATCTCTTCCGGTTCGACAAAGCGCGGAATGGACTGGGACCAGGTCATTTCCCTGGCGATCACATCGAAGGCAACGCCGCGGATATCGGCCTCGCCCTGGATGACGCGGTTGATGCGGTCGCCGCGCACGGCGCCGGGACAGACGGCATTGCAGCGCACGCCATGGGGGCCAAGTTCAATGGCCAGTGATTTGGTGAGGCCGATGACGGCCCATTTGGCGGAGGCATAGGGGGTGCGGTTGCCAAAGCCGTATTGGCCGGCGGTGGATGAAAGATTGATGATGTTGCCCGACCCTTGCGCCTTCATCACAGGAGCGGCGCGTCTGGCGCAGAGGAAATGCGAGTCAAGGCAGATTGCGAGGCATTCTTTCCAGTCGGCGAATTCCACATCGTCAATGGGCGCCGTTGGCCCTTTGATGCCGGCATTGTTCACCAGCACATCGAGTCCGCCCAGATCTTCCAACGCTTCGTCGAACCAGGCGTCGACCTCGGCCTCATTGGCCACATTCACATGGGTTGCGGCGATCTCGGGGAATTCCTCGCGGAAGTCGGCGAGCGCCTGCTCATTGACATCGCAGATATGGACCTTGGCGCCTTCATCATAAAAGGCTTTGGCAATGGCGCGGCCAATCCCTGCGGCTGCGGCGGTGATCATGACGCGCTGGGGCATGTTATTTCCTTTTGACTTTCATGACGCTGCCCATTTCCTTGGGCTTCTTCAGCTTCTTGTGGGCTTTTCCAATAGCGTACAGCGCATCGTACAGGTCACTGCGCATCGGGACAACTTTTCCGGCCTTCTGGTTGACATGCAATTGCATGATCTCGTTGGTGGCCACAAGTTCCTTGGTCTTGCCGTGGTACATGCGGTGGAACAGATGCATGCGCTTTTCATCGCAGCCCAGCACCTGGGTTTCGATGGAGAAAGCCTCGCCGAGCTTCATTTCCTTGTAGTAATTCACGTGGGTTTCGGCGGTGAAGAAGGTGTTGCCGGTTGCCCTGTAGGCTTCGTCGTCACCGATGTAGCGGAAGAAGGCATCGAGGCCATCACCGAAAGCGATGAGATAGGCGGCATCGGTCATGTGGCCGTTGTAGTCGAGCCAGGCGGAAAGAACCTCACCCTTGTGAAGTTTCACCGGGCCATCGAGCTTGTCGGATTTTTTCCAGTGCTTGGCCTTGGTCCCCTGTTTGGCTTCATCACGGGCCAGGACCAGTCCGGCGCCCACCTTGTGGTGCTTGAAGAGGCGCATCATGTCCACCAGCACATCGTTGCGCTTGGCTTCGATCTGCGCCACGGTCTGGCCCGCGGCCTGCGCCTCGCAGCCGTCAATCAAACGGTTTTGCAGCGTGTCATTCCATTTCGGAAATGGCAGGTCGGTCCATGGCAGTTCTAACGTGGGATCGAACTGCGAAATGAAGTGGCGCATGCCGCCGGGGCCGCCTGCCACATGATAAGTGAGAAAGGAGCCCATAAAGGCCCAGCGCATGCCGGCGGAGTATACGATTGAATCGTCGATATCGCCGGTGGTGCCGACGTCCTTATTGAGAATGTGCAGGGCCTCGCGCCAGAGCGCCTCCTGCAGGCGGTCGCAGATATAGCCTTCGATTTCCTTCTTAAGGCGCAGCACCTGCATGCCAATGGATTCAAAATAGACGCCGGCGCGGTCCATGGCTTCGCTGGAAGTTTTGGCGCCCGGAACGGTTTCAACGAGGGGGAGGAGATAGACCGGGTTGAAGGGGTGGCCGATGATCACGCGCTCGGGGTGCCGGCATTGCGATTGCAGCACGGTGGGCAGGAAGCCAGAAGACGACGATGAAATGACAACTTCAGGCCTTGCGATGGCATCGATATCGCGAAACAGTTTGACCTTCAGGTCTTCGCGCTCTGGCGCGGCTTCATGGATGAAGTCAGCTTTCGATGCCATCTCCTTGAGATCAGTGGTAAAACTTAGCTTTCCTTTCTTGCCGGATGTGCCCAGCAGCTTGGACATGGAAGGCCAGGCCACATCAATTGCGGCGCGGAGTTTGGCTTCGGCGGCGGGATGCACGTCGTAGGCGATGACATCGAAGCCGCGAATGAGGAGGCGCGCGGCCCAGCCGGCGCCGATCAAGCCGGTTCCGGCAATGCCGACAGTCCTGATTTTTGACATGATCAGGCCCTTGGCTTGAGTTGCAGAATGGCGCGGGCTTCGTCGGGAGTGGCGACTTTGGTGCCGAGCAGCTCGATGATCTTCACGGCTTTTTCGACGAGCTTGCCGTTGGTGGCATGGACGCCCTTTTCGAGCCAGAGATTGTCCTCAAGGCCAACCCGCACATGGCCGCCGAGAAGCACGGCCTGGGCTACGGCTGGAAACTCATTGCGGCCAATGCCGAAGGCGGCCCAGATTGCGTCCTTGGGAAGCTGGGCCTTTTGATAGGCCATGGTTTCCGTGTCGTAGGGTGCCCCCCAGGGGATGCCGAGGCAGAGCTGGAACAGGGGTGGGCTGTCAATCAGCCCTTCGAGGCAAAGCTGCTTGGCGAACCAGAGATTTCCGGAATCGAAAATTTCCATTTCGGGTTTCACGCCATAGGATTTGATGAGGCGGGCCTGCTCGCGCAGTTGAGCGGGAGTCTGCACGACCATGGTGTTGCCATCGCCGAAATTCAGCGAGCCGCAATCCAGCGTACAGAGTTCGGGGCGCAGTTCGGCAACATGCAGCAGGCGCTCAACCGGACCGACGAGATCGGTGCCAGCGCCCCACTTCATCGGGGTTTCGCCGGGGCCAACATCAAGGTCGCCACCCATGCCGGCGGTGAGGTTGATGATCACTTCCTTGTTCTTGGCGCGGATGCGCTCCATGACGTCTTTGTAGAGATCGACCCGACGGGAGCCTTTGCCAGTTTTGGGCTCACGGACGTGGCAATGGACCACTGCTGCTCCGGCAGCGGCCGCTTCCAGGGCGGAATTGGCGATTTGCTCGGGTGTGACGGGTACATTCGGGCTTTTGCCAACTGTGTCGCCTGCGCCCGTTACGGCGCATGTAATGATGATCTTGGGGTTCATTGGGGATCCTCCGTTTGCGGGGACGTTAGCCTTATCCTGTTTGCAAGTTTGACTTTTTTCGCCATTTATTTAACATTTATCGTCATGTCCGCAGTAGAAGTCGTCTTCCATCTGGTCCCGCGCTTTTCAATGATATCGCTTTTTGGCGCCCTTGAACCATTGCGCGTGGCGAACCGCTATGTGGAACAAAAGTTTTCCTGGCGGTTTGTTTCGGCGGATGGACAACCGGTTTCCGCATCCAACGACATTCCGGTTTCGGTGTCGGGCAGTCTTGCAGATGTGGGCGTTCCCACCATGCTGGTGGTATGCGCAAGCTACGAGCCGGAAGAAGGCATCACCAAGCCAGCGCTCGTGGCCCTGCGCAAGCTGGCAGCCCGCAAGGTGCTGCTTGCCGGCATTGATACGGGCCCCTTCATTTTGGCAAGTGCCGGTGTTCTGGACGGCTACCGAGCCACATGCCACTGGGAAAGCGTACCGGGTTTTCGCGAAAGTTTTCCGCGGGTGCAGGTCAGGCAGTCACTCTTTGAGATTGATCGCGACCGCATGACCAGTGCCGGGGGTTCGTCAGTCATTGACATGATGCTGGATTGGATAAGACGGCAGTTGGGCGCTGCAATCTCGGTGACAGTTGCCGACCAACTGGTCCATTCACGCTTTGCTGAACAGCCTGGCGAGGCCCGTGTTCCCGCTTCGGAGCGCTATGGCACGCGGGATCCGCGGGTTTTGTCGTGCATTTCAATGATGGAAGAGCACATTGAAGAACCCTGTGGAATGAACGAACTGGCGAATCGCGCTGGACTCTCGGTGCGCCAGCTTGAACGGCTGTTTGCCGCCACGCTCAAAGTGCGGCCCATGGGATTCTATCTCAGCCTGCGCCTGGAACGGGCTGAGCGGTTGCTCAACTACTCCACGTTGAGCGTGCGCGAAGTTGCCGTTGCCACAGGTTTTTCCTCACTGTCACAATTCTCGCGCAGCTTTAAGGTAAAATATGGCAGGCCGCCCTCCACTTGGCGGAAGCGTGAATGACCCGCGGGCAGGCTTGCATTTTTGGCGGAAATCGCCGAATTTCGGGCACCGGCGAACTGAGGCAGCAAGATGAAAACACTATTGGCGACCGTGTTTTTTGCGACCGCGATTGCGGCTCCGCCGACACCAGATAATTGGTGCAAAATAGGCCATACGGTCATGATTCCAGATGGCCGAGAGGGTCCGGTCACTTCGCTTGATGGCGATATCTGCCAGGTTCTTGTCTACGGCGAGACCTATGCTTCTCAGTGGGCTTATTATCTGATCGAGCCTGTTGATCCGAAAAAGTCAGATGGGCGTTCCTTTGGACATTAAAAGCTTGCGTCCTGATGGTGGTTTGAGGCAGAGGGTTCTTCCCAGGGATTGGAGAGCCGTGATGCGGAATTTTGTGCAGATTGTTTTTGTGCTGTCGGCGCTTGGCCTTTGGACTGGGCTTGCAGAAGCTGAAACCAAGACTTTTGAAAACCCCATGATTGGCACCAATCGCCTGGATTGGTGTGTGGATTGGGGCAAGGGCTGCGGGCAAGAGGCGGCAACGGCATGGTGCAAGAGCAATGCCTATGATCATTCCGTGGCCGGGAAGCAGGCGCCGGATATCGGCGCTTCGTCACCGACGAAGTTGATTGCCACGGGAGAAATCTGCGATCAGAGCTATTGTGACGGCTTCACCTCCATTACCTGCGTCACGGCCGACCTGCCTGCAGTGGCGCAGCCAGCGGCGCCGGAGACGCCTGCGTCAGATGCCGAAGTGCCGGCTCCTGCCACGGTGCCCGTCACTGCGGAGAGCAAGAGCGAATTGTTCAAGAACCCGATGCATGAACAGGTCCGGCTGAACTGGTGTTTCAGCGGGGACGGAGGGTGCGGGAAAAAAGCCGCCGAGGCGTGGTGCGCCCAACAGGGGTTCAGCTCCGCCAAGGATTTCAAGTATGTCAGCGGCATCAAGCCCACCATCCAGATTGGCACTGGAAAAACCAACAAAAAGGCCAGCAAGGCTTTCAGCCGTGTGACCTGCCTGAATTAGTCAGCCACCGCCCTGCCACGCCTTGATCGCATCGAGGGGATAGATGAGCATGATGATGTTGAGCGCAAGGTTATCGCGGATAGCCATGCCAACCAGCAATTCCATGGCCAGTGCCAGGATTATGGTCACCCATACGGGGAGGCGGGACGCCGCGTAGAACCCAATCGCCATGGCAATGACATCGCTGACTGAATTTATGACGCTGTCGCCATAGTAATCGAGCGAGATCGTGGCTTCGCGGTAACGGTTGATGATGAAATCCGTATTCTCGAAGATTTCCCATGCGCCTTCGATCACGAGAGCAAGACAGAGGCGCAATGCGAATGGCCATTTTTTGCCGACCAGCCAGAACAGGCCGTAAAAGAAAAAGCCATGGATGATGTGCGATGGGGTGTACCAGTCACTGACGTGCTGGGAGTTTTCCGAACTCATCACCACACCGTGCCAGAGCTTGACGTAGCCGCACTTGCAGATGGGTTCGCGGCCCATGGCCAGCAGAATGATGGCGATGGCCAGAACAATCCCGGCAGCCAGGACAGGCCCCCAAAGGGCAAGCCAAAACGCTTTCCGTGAATCAGATGACATGGCCTGACAATGGCACGCCTTCCGTGCGGTGGCTAACAGGAGATCAGGCGTCGAGGCCGGGGACTTCGAGCAGGGTGCAGCCGGAAATGCGCCAGGTGCCGTCCGGCTGTTTTTCCATGGAGTAAAGTGCCTCGTAGGTCTTGCCGTCGGGGCCGACAACGAGCATTTTTTGGGCCGGCCTGCCCGTGGCGTCGATCAGGGCTTCAGTAAAACTGAAGGACTGCGGGCGATAGACCGGACCGTAACCCCGCTTCACCATGGACATGAAGATTTCCGGGGTGGGGAAGATGTTGCGGACAACGGGCGCTGCATAGCCGTAAGCGGTTTGCCCATCATCGGCCCGGAAGGCACTGATTTGGGCTGTAATTATGCGTTGAAATTCGGTCTTTTCAGTCTCACTTATGGACTGCGTGAAGGCCGTCACGGACAGGAAGCCCAAAAGCACGATCATGAGGACAGAGCGAAGCATCATGGGCCTCCCGCAATATGAGCATCTTGACACATATACGGTGGCATGTCCTGTGTGGTTTCACCTGAGGTTTGCGACAGGAGGGCAAATTGGCCAGCAACGACGTTCTTGAACAGGCCTCCACCTGGCTGGCGGAGGGGCGGAAAGTTGCGCTTGCAACGGTCATCGAAACCTGGGGTTCGGCGCCGCAGCCGGTAGGCAGCCAGCTGGCCATTGACGGCGATGGCAATTTTGCCGGTTCCGTATCGGGCGGCTGTGTTGAAGGCGCGGTGGTGAGCGAAGCGCTTGATGCCATTGCCTCGGGCCAGCCGAAAGTTCTGGCCTTTGGTGTGGCTGACGAAACGGCCTGGCAGGTCGGCCTAGCCTGCGGCGGCAAGATACGGGTATTTGTGGAGCCGCTGGGGTCGTGAAACGGGAGCTTCTGAAAGCCGTGATCGAGGCAAAGCGGCAGCGCCGAGCGGTTGCCGTGGTCACAACCATTGAGAATGGCGAGCAGCGGCTGGTGGCCAGGGAAAATATTGGGAAGGATCCGCTTGGCGCCGTTCTCGAAGAAGCTTTTCGCTTTGACCAGTCGGGACTTCATGGCGGAGAATTTGTACACATCCATAACCCGCCGTTGCGGCTTGTTGTTATCGGCGCAGTCCACATCGCGCAGGGCATGATCCCAATGGCCCGCCAGGCCGGCTATGACATTACGGTTATTGATCCGCGTGGGGCCTTTGCGACAGGCGCGCGGTTTCCCGACATAACGCTGCACACCACCTGGCCGGAGGACGTTTTGCCGGGCCTCGGAGTCGATGCGCGCACGGCGCTTCTGGCGCTGACCCATGATCCAAAGATTGATGATCCGGCTCTTTCCATCGCGCTGAAATCCGAGTGCTTTTATATAGGTGCCCTGGGTTCCAAGAAAACCCAGGCGAGCCGGGTTGAACGCTTGCAGAAGTTGGGATTTTCCGATGCGGAGATTGCCCGGATCCACGGGCCTATCGGCTTGCCCATCGGAGCCAAGGGCGCTGCCGAAATCGCCATTTCCATCATGGCTGAAATGACCCGTTCCTTGCGCCTGGGCAACTGACATGAAATTTGGCGAACTGCCGCTGCAAGACACACTGGGATGCATCCTGGCGCATTCGGTGCGGCATGCGGAAGGCGTGTTCAAGAAAGGGCGGAAGCTTGCGGCAAATGATTTGAAACTCCTCGCAGCGTCCAATGTTTCAATGGTGTTCGTGGCCAAGCTCGATGCCAATGACGTTCCCGAGGATGAGGCGGCGCGAACGCTAGCAGGAAAGATTGCCGGTTCGGGAGCTTCGGCCCAGGAACCCTTCACGGGGCGGGCCAATGTTTATGCCCAGCAGCGCGGGCTTGTGGTTGTCGACGGTTTGCGCGTCAACGCGATAAACCGGGTGCATGAAAGCATGACGCTGGCGACACTTCCCAGCTACCATGTGGTTGTCAAGGGGCAGATGATTGCGACGGTCAAGATCATTCCGTTTGCCGTGGGAAAGGAAAATCTCAACAAGGTGCTTACTGAGATCGGCACTAAACCGGTGATCAGGGTTCAGGCTTTGGCCGAGAGGCGCGTGGGTCTGGTGATCACCAAAGTTGCCGGCAGCCGGCTGTCACTTATCGAAAAATCCGAAACGGCGATGCGCGAACGTGTGACGGCACTGGGCAGCGGCCTGGCGGAGGTCAGGGTTTGCGATCATTCCATTGAAGCGGTGCGGACATCGGTGAAAGAACTGGAGGCACTGTCTTGCAATCCCATCCTGCTGTTCGGCGCATCGGCGATTGTCGACCGGGAAGATGTGATTCCGGCGGGACTTTCGGCGGCAGGCGGGAAGGTAGTTCACCTCGGCATGCCGGTTGATCCCGGCAATCTGATGATGCTGGGTGATTTGCATGGCGTGCCGGTGCTGGGTGTGCCGAGTTGCGCCAGATCGCCCAAAGTGAACGGCTTTGATTGGGCGCTGGAACGCGTGCTGGCCGGGATTCCACTTTCGTCCGGTGATATCATGGATATGGGGGCCGGCGGTCTGCTGGCGGAGATTTCGAGCCGGCCATCGCCGCGTGACCGGAAGCCCGTTGCGCAGCACGCGCCACGGATTGCGGCCATTGTTCTTGCGGCGGGGAAATCCTCGCGCATGGGCAGCAACAAGCTTCTGGCGGAGCTTCACGGCAAACCCCTGCTGCGCCACAGCGTGGAGGCGCTGAAAGCCTCAAGCGTTAATGACATCATCGTGGTGACGGGGAACGAGCCAGAACGGGTTCAATCCGCCCTCAAGCCGCTTGATGTCACCCTGGTTCACAATGCGAATTTCGCCGAAGGGCTTTCGACGTCCTTGAAACGCGGGCTTGCCGCCGTGCCGGCGGAGACGGATGCTGTGTTGATTTGCCTCGGTGACATGCCGCTGGTGGATGCACAGACAATTGACCGGCTGGTGGCGGCGTTCAATGTTCCCGAGCACCGCACCATTTGCGTTCCCACCTTCGAAGGCAAGCGCGGCAATCCGGTGTTGTGGGGGCGGCAGCATTTCATCGCAATTGACGAGATTGAAGGTGACCAGGGCGCGCGGCTCTTGCTGGATGCGCTATCCGACGAGGTGGTGGAGGTTGAAGTCAAGACACAGGCCGTGCTGGTTGATGTGGACACGCCGCAGGCCCTTGAGGAGATCAGATCAGCTTTGAACCCCTGAAGCTGGTGTGGCCCTCACGCCCCACAATCACATGGTCATGCACGGTGATGCCGAGCTTCAGTCCGGCATCAATGATTTTCCGGGTCATGTCGATGTCGGCGACAGAAGGAGTGGGATCACCAGACGGATGGTTATGGGCCAGAATGATGGCGGAAGCGGAAAGTTCAAGTGCCCGCTTCATCACCTCGCGGGTGTAGACCGGCGTGTGATCAACCGTGCCTTCCTGCTGCACCTCGTCGGCGATGAGCTGGTTTTTCTTGTCCAGAAACAAAATGCGAAACTGTTCCTTGTCATGGAAAGCCATGGAGGCGCGGCAGTATTCCAGAATCGCGCTCCATGACGACAGCAGCGGGCGATTAACAATCCCGCCCTTCATCAGGCGCAATGCTGCGGCACGGATGAGCTTCAGCTCGGTGGTGATGGCTTCGCCAACGCCATCGACTTCCTTCAGGCGCTCGGGAGCGGCGCTGATGACTTCGGCGAAACTGCCGAATTTGGCGATGAGGGTTTTGGCCAGGGGTTTGGTATCGCCGCGCTTGATGGCCCGGAACAGGATCATTTCGAGGAGTTCATAGTCGGGCAAGGCTTCTGGGCCGGCCTCTCGGAAGCGCTCGCGCAGGCGCTCACGATGGCCGAGGAAGTGGGGTTTCGAGGACGCCTCGTCAAAACCCTTGGGCACGGCCTAAACCCGGTAGGGCGGGCAATGAAGGCCGCGGGGCGACAAGGTAAAAATTTCACAGCCATCCGCGGTCACGCCGATCGTGTGCTCGAATTGGGCAGAGAGTGAACGGTCACGAGTGACGGCGGTCCAGCCGTCGCTCAGAACCTTCACATGGGCCCGGCCCAGGTTGATCATGGGTTCGATGGTGAAGAACATGCCTTCCTTGAGTTCGACGCCTTCACCCATGCGGCCATAATGCAGGACGTTTGGATGGTCATGGAAGACGCGGCCAAGTCCGTGACCACAGAAATCCCGCACGACGGAACAGCGCTCGGCTTCAGCAAAGGTCTGGATAGCATAACCGATGTCACCGAGGTGGGCGCCAGGTTTCACCATGGCAATGCCGCGCATCAGGCATTCGTAAGTGACTTCGTTCAGGCGCTCGGCCTTGCGGCTGACTTCACCCACCGGATACATGCGGCTCGAATCACCAAACCAGCCGTCGACGATGAGGGTGACGTCGATATTGACGATGTCGCCTTCACGCATGGGCGTGTCATTGGGAATACCGTGACAGACCACATGATTGATCGAAGTGCAAATCGACTTGGTATAGCCGCGATAATTGAGAGGCGCCGGGATGGCGCCGTTGTCGCGGGCAAACTCCACAATGAAGCGGTCCAGCGTATCCGTGGTGATCCCGGGTCGCACCAGGGGCGTAATCAAATCAAGGGCTTCTGCCGTGAGCCTTCCCGCCCTGCGCATGCCCTCGAAGTCTTCGGGCTTGTGCAACTTGATGCGGTTTGATCGGGACGAGGTGGCTTCCTGAACGTCGTTCATTTAGATTTCCATGACCGGAATGGCCCGATCGACCGTTATTTCGCTTGTCGAGACATGGCAAGTCAAGGCCAAAGCCTCCACGCCACCAACGCGCGCCTTTCTGAATTCATTGAAATAGGTGCGATCCTTGTCATCGGCAAGGGCAAAGCGGGCGGGACTATGGCATTGAATGAGATAGACCATGACGGCCCGCGCGCCGATTTTTACCATGTTTGACAGTTCGACGAGGTGCTTCGCGCCGCGCTGGGTCACACAGTCGGGAAATTCGGCAAGTCGGGGGGTTCTGAAGAAGTGGACATTCTTGACTTCCACATAGCAGAGCGGACGTTTTGCGTCTTCCAGCAGAATATCGATCCGGCTGTTTGCGCCGTATTTGACTTCATTTCGCAGAGTGGCGTAGCCCGCCAGTTCAGGCACTCTTCCAGCGAGAATGGCTTCGGACACGATTTGATTAGGCTGGGCGGTATTGATGCCGACCAGACCGATTTCAGGGATTTCGACGAGCTCCCAGCTGTGGGGATATTTGCGGGTGAGGCTCTCGGAGCGGGACAGCCAGACGGCATTTCCCGGCTCGGTGAGGCCCAGCATGGAACCGGTATTGGCGCAGGCGGCAGTTATGGTTTCTCCCGTATCCAGCACAACATCGGCCAGAAACCTTTTGTAACGCCTGATCAGCCTGCCGCGAACAAGGGGGCTCTTGAATTTCATGGTTTTGACAGTGGACTGAAGCGGTGGCAGATGTCTAGCCATTGACCGAGGTAATCATGACATCTGTTCCGACCGCAGCCGTATTGTTGATTGGCGATGAAATCCTGTCCGGGCGCACCAAGGACAAGAATCTGGGCTTCATTGCCGACTATCTCGTGGGCCTGGGCATTGACCTCAGGGAAGCGCGCTGTGTTGCCGATGACGAGGGCGATATTGTTGCCGCGCTGAATGCCTTGCGGGCGCGCTACACCTATGTGTTCACCACGGGCGGCATTGGCCCGACCCATGATGACATTACAGCCGATGCGGTGGCCAGGGCCTTTCAGGTTCCCATCGGACATCACCCGCGGGCGCTGGAAATCCTGCTGGCCTATTTCAAGGAGATCGGCCGCGAACCCAATGAGGCGCGCCTGCGCATGGCACGGACGCCAGAAGGGGCAACGCTGATCGAAAACGCGGTATCCAAGGCACCGGGATTCCGGATCGGCAATGTGTTCGTCATGGCGGGGGTGCCCAAAATCATGCAGGCCATGATGGAGGCGATTGCGCCGACGCTGGACAAGGGCGTGCCGATGCAATCGCGCACCGTGGCTCTGCAGGGCGGAGAAGGCGATGTAGCCCAGCCATTAGGGGAGATTCAGGGACGCTACACAGATGTTTTTATCGGCTCTTATCCCTTTGAAGGGCCTGGCGGATTTGCAACCAACCTGGTCCTCCGGTCACGCGTTCCGGCCTCGCTTGAGCGGGCCGAGGCGGAGGTCAAGGCTCTGGCCGAGGCAATGACGCGCGCCGGCAAGGCCAGGGGCTGGTCCTAAGCCGCAAGGGCGCGGCGGACCTTTTCGGTGAGATCATTGCGCGTGAATGGCTTGTTCACGAAATCAATCGTGTCAGGCAGGTCCTGCATCTGGCGCACCGAGCCTGGGGCATAGCCGGACATAAAGAGCACTTTCAATTCAGGGCGCAATTTGAGAGCCTTGGCCGCAAGTTCCGGCCCGTTCATGCCACCGGCCATGATCACGTCGGAAAGAACCAGGGCAAGATCGTCGCGCGCCGTGATGATCTCGAGCCCATCGGGACCATTCGAGGCAACAATGGCTTCGTAGCCCATTTCCTCAATCATGGCGGCGGCTATGTCGCGCACGGCATTGTTGTCTTCGACGACGAGCACGATCTGCTTCTTTGGCGGGATTTCGCCGGCCTGCCGGTCGTTTGCAATGTCCTCCGCGTTCATGCCGAGTTCGCGCGCGAGATGCGATTGGAGTTCCGACGGCTTGATGATTGTTCCCACTGCCGCACTTGGCTTGAAGCACGGAAGATAGATTTTCACCGTGGTTCCGTGCCCGACTTCCGAGTAAATCTTGATGTGACCGGCGGACTGTTTCACGAAACCGTAGATCATCGAAAGCCCAAGCCCGGACCCCGCTTCGGGGCCTTTGGTGGTAAAGAAGGGCTGGAAGACCTTTTCAATGTTTTCCGGCGAAATGCCGGCGCCAGTGTCGGTCACGGCGATTTCCACGTAATCGCCAATGGTGACATCCTCATGCTCGGCGCAGTAAGCATGATCCAAATGGCGATTGGCCGTCTCAATAATGAGATTTCCGCCCTTTGGCTTCATTGCGTCACGGGCATTGATCGCAAGATTGAGGATGGCCGTTTCGAGCATGGTCTGGTCGGCCTTGATGAGCCAAAGATCGTCCTGGGGGATGATCCTGAGCTCGACCGTCGCGCTGACCGCGTGTTTCAGCATGTCGGTCATCTTGAAGATCAGATCGTTGGCCGATATCTCCTTGCTTTGCAGGGTCTGGAGCCGGGAGAAGGCCAGCATGCGTTTGGTAAGGTCAGACCCCTTGTCGGCGGCTTCGAGGGCAGCGCGAATGCGCTTGCTGGCGCGCTCGTCATTCTTGACCAGCTGCTCCACGAGCTGGAGATTTCCCATGACGACCATAAGCAGGTTGTTGAAATCATGGGCCACGCCGCCCGTCAGTTGCCCCACGGCTTCCATTTTCTGGGCCTGCAGGTATTTTCGTTCGAGAGCCTTTCGCTCGGTCACGCACTGGCAGGAGCCAAAAAGGGTTTCGACCTGGCCTGAGGAGTTGCGCTCCGGTTCAATAGTGCATTGGAAAAATTCAACTTCATCGGATTTGAGGCGGACTGAAATTTCGAGATCGGTGATGTGCTGGCCGAGTTTGGCCAGTTCAAGGCCTTCGGCAAATTTCTCCTTGTCGCCAGCCTCGATCATATCCATGAAGGTCGCGAGATTGGGATGAACGATGGCATCCTGCATGCCGATGAGGCTCGCCATTTCGGTTGAAAGGCGCGAGACGTTGGTTTCGACCCGGAGGGAAAAACTGCCGAGCCGTGCCGCCTCCTGGGTGCGCTTGAGGTTGCGCTCGGAGGTGCGCATGCGTTCAAGGGTCGCCATCTGGTCACTCACGTTGCGGCAGAGGCCAACGCATTTTATGGCGCGCCCGCTGGCGGGGTCGCGGACCACGCAGGCCACAGACTCGACCCAGACATATTCATTGTTATGCATGCGGATTCTGAAGCGGGACTGAAACAGCTCGGTGCCGAACGGCGCCTTCTTGATCATGGCCATCAAGGTCTTGTCGGTGTCGTCGGGATGGATGCGGGCATTGAACTTTTCAAAGCTCAGGTCCGAGCTTTCGGGCTTAAGGCCGAGAATGTCATACATCTCCGGCGAATTGTAGGTTTCGCCATTGATGAAGTCGTGGTCCCAAACCGCGTAGCTGCCGGAGCGCAGTGCAAGATTCAGGCGCTGCTCGTTCTTGATGGCCTGGGTGGCCTGTTCCTCATTGGCATGCTGGCCAATCAGGATCATGAAATCGCTGATGCCATCGCTCCATTTCTGCTGCTTGAAGGAGGAGGCTTTTTGAACGGCCAATGGCGGCGCATAAGTCACTTCGACGTCGGGATACTGTTCGCCCTGCTGGGCGGAGAGGTAGCGGGCCGAAAGTGTTCCCGTGCCGTATTTGACCAACTGGCGGCCGACAATGTCGCTGCGCGCGCAATTCCATTTGCGGATGGCGGCCGTCGTCAGCTCGGTGATGGTGGCTTCGGGAAGCAAAACCGCCAGGGCTTCGATGTTTGCAAGCTCAAAGGCATTCATCAGCTGCGAAACGGGATTGGCAGGCTTGTTCATTCAGGAGGCTCCGGGACCCGATTTTTGCCGATCCTGCCCAGAAAGTGTGAAGCAAGGGTTGACGGGGAAGTGATGGATTGCGCCAAATTGACCAAGCGGGCATAAGGATTCCCCAGTATTGCGGATATTTGGGTGCGAAATGGACGAAAAATGGCAAAAAAGCTTTCCCGTATCCTGGGATCAGTTCCACCGGGACGCCCGCGCCCTGGCCTGGCGCCTGTCAACGGCGGGACCCTTTGAGGCGGTGGTCGCCATCACCCGGGGCGGGCTCGTGCCGGCCGCTGTGGTGGCCCGCGAACTTGGCATCCGGGTCATCGAAACGATTTGCGTGGCGTCCTACGACTATGACAAGCAGGGCGCCATCAGCATTTTGAAGACCGTGAGTGAGAAGGTCGTGGGCTCGGACAAGGGGGCAGGGGTCCTGATCATCGATGACCTGGTGGATACGGGCGCCACGGCGCGGGTGGTGCGGGAAATTCTGCCGAAAGCCCATTTTGCCACGGTCTATGCCAAGCCCCTGGGAAGGCCGCTGGTTGACAGTTTTATAACGGAAGTGAGCCAGGATACCTGGATCTATCTTCCCTGGGACATGGGCCTGCAATTCACGCCGCCATTACAGGATGGCGCAAAGGCTTGAGACCATTGGTTTAGCGGGCGTGGCGTAATGGTAGCCGCAACGGACTTAAAATCCGTTGGAAGAAATTCCGTGCCGGTTCGAGTCCGGCCGCCCGCACCAACCAAATCAATTACTTAGCGCTTTGTTTGCGGTTAGGCCCAGCTGAAGCAGAGGTGCAGAAGGCTCTAGCTTGTCAGTTTGAAGAGGGGTCGCCTCACTTACAGCACCATCTGCCAGGCGTTGCCAGGTGTTGGCGAGTTTGAGCCACTCATATGTGGCCTTGAAGCCCTGACCCTGCTGGGCCCGCTCTTTGCATTCGGCGGCCCAGGCGCGGTACTGGTTTCTGGCTATCAGATCCATAGCATTTCCCCGCTTTGGACCACTATGTGATTCGCGTTACGGATCGATTAACGGATGGGATTTTTCGGGGAGGGCTGACTACTCCAGCGGTTCGCCGGCGGCGACCCAGCGGCCAAAATTCGGCAAGTCGAGCGTAACACCTGTCCGATCCATTTCTTGCACTGAGCTCGAGCCAAAATAATGCGCAATTCCCACGAGGAGGGTATGGTCAGTGAAGCCGCCCGGATCCGACCCCTTCTTTTCGAAGTCGCTCCCGCGATACCCGAAAAAAACGTTTGTATCGCCGATGATTGGCAGATCGGGAATAACAGTATCGTATCGTACCGACCACTCCAGGACATTGGTGTCAGCTGCGCCTCCGCCGGAATCCGACGTCCCGCCTACATAGGACAATTCAGTTTGCAGCCGATTGTCGGGCGTGAAAAACCATCTGAGCACGCCCCGCGCGAAGCCGGCATTCCTGATAAAATCATTGTCCTTGTCGCTGTCCAAATAACCCGCTTGAAGGTAGAGGGTCATGTCATTCAGATAAAGCTGGCCCTCTCCGCCTACGGCGAAAAAGTCCGCATGGGGTGTACTATCGTTGTCATGGTCGCCGCCGCCGAATGCCGCAAATCCGCCTATGAGCCCAGAAGAAGGGTTGCGCCAGGACATATGCCCGCCGAGCAGGTAAGAACTCTGGAACAAGTCGTCCTGCTGCGAGCCAAACAACGCGTTGGATGAATAAGCAACCTGCCCATCGGCCTGCAGAGCGAAAGAACTTCCCAATGGAACGCTGAGACGCCCGCTTATGTTTGAGACGAACTGGCCCGTGTCGTCTTCATATCCCGTGTCGCCACTTTCGTTTCCATAAAACGAATAGCCGTTCCAGCTCTCAAACTGTCCAGATAAGATCAAGCCAAGACTATCGTCTGTTGCAACATCTGCCGCCCACGACACCTGGACGCTTGCCCCCAGGGCCGCCACGAAAGCCATAACCCGCAAATTCCGCATGATGCCCACCCTTGAGTCTCTGCAGGGATTAGAATGAACTCTTGCGCCGGGGCGGTCAACTCGTTGGCAGCCTGCCAAGCAAACAACGGTCAATTGTTGCAAAATTGCCGCCATGGGAGGCAAGTGCCATCTTGGAAGATGGCGATCATGACAGGCTGGCTAGTTGGGCGTGGCCTTGTGACCGGTGATTTCGTCGACGGACACGCGATAGTACACTGGCTCCAAAGGCCGCGCTTCGCCATGAAGGACGGTTCTTGTATAACCCGGCTCCCACCAGAATTCATGCTGATGGAGCAGCTTGTAAGCGCGTTCACGAGCCTCCTGGCTCTCGCCGGTCTTGCTCAACTCTTCATACCGGCCAAGCACGATGATGCTCGTCCATTTCTGAAAACTAGACACCTTGTCCACCTGAAGGCAGGCAAGGGGGTTTTTGCGCAGCCATTCGATTTTCTGGCCGGCTGTCGAAAAACCGTAGATATATTGATCATGGTAGGCAAAATAGCAGGGCGTAACATATGGTTGGCCATTGTTCGCGCAGGCCAGATGGCCCAGTCTGCTTTCCGCCAGCAGTTCCATGCTTGCTTTCCGCGTCAGTTCTTCGATGTGCATTGCCTGTCTCCCATACGCCCCAGGAATTGCCGGCTTGCCTGGGGGACTTTATCACATCTTGCCCGCAGCCCTCCGTTCAATCTGCACCCCATCCGCAATGAGATCACTGGGATGAACAATCACTGTTTCGCCTGCGTTCAGTCCGCTCAGCACCTGCACGTGGCTGGAATTGATCTGGCCGGCGGTAATCCTTGTCAGCTTCGCCAGCCCGCCCTCAACCCTGAAGACAGCCCAGTTACCTTCCCATCTGAAAAGCGCGCTTAAGGGAATTTGAAGCGCGTTCTCCGATTGCCAGATGGCGATATGCACAAACACCCTGTATTCATGGCCGAGGCCTGTCCATTTCGCTGGCGGATCAGTAATTTCGAGGATGGCCTTGACGCGCTGTTCTTCTATCCCCAAGGCAGAAATCTTGGTAAAGGCCGCAGGTTCGACACGTTTGACGCGGGCATTCAGATCGTCGGTACCGCCCCATCCGCTGATGACAGCCGATGCTCCAGGTTTCACCTGAATGGCGTCCGTGGAAAGCAGGTCGACGGAAATTTCAGTGTCAAAGGGATTGCCGATCTCGACGAGCGGCGTACCGGCCTGAATCACTTGCTCGTTCTCGACAGGAATCCGCAGAATTATGCCATTGACTGGCGATGTCAGGCTTATGCAGCAATCGTCCGGTGGCTTGGCATTGCCGGGTGATGCGGGCTCAAGCAATCTCGCTTGCGCCATCTCAAGATTGTGAAGCCTGACGTCGAGCTGGGCCTTGGCGGACTCAAGCCGCTGCCGGGCGCCATCGGCTTCAAGCTGGCGTTTTTCCAGGGCATTCAGGGCCATGACTTTTTTGCCCACGAGATAGCGCGTCCGCCCAAGCTCGGCATCAGCAAAACGGAGCTCCTTTTCGGCCTGCAATGCGGCAGCGCTTGCAAACTCCACATCGGCCTTTGCCGCCTCAATGGCGGCCTGCAGCTCAAGACGCGTCCGTGCATCAAGCATGGTCGGATCGGCCGAACGAATGGCGGCAACAGGCGTCACGCCAGCAACAACGTGATCGCCGACTTCGCGCGGAGAGCGCGCGACTTTGCCGGCAACCGGCGCCGATACGGTGTAGACTTCCCTGATGCGGCTGATCCCCTCTTCATCCACAGTCAATTGCATGCGGCCGAGTATCGCCTTCGCCACATCGACCTGAATCGGCTGTGGCCACATGAGCCAGGTGAAGCCGCCAGCCATGACTGCGAGCGCAGCCAGCAGGAGTATTCGCTTGATCCATTGGACAGCCATGATCCTAATCCCTCGTTTTGAGCACACTGACCAGATCAAGAGAAGTGACCCGGCGGCGGACAATGAGCGCTGAAAGTGCAACGGCAACCATGACGATCAACGCGCTGTAGGCATAGGTGGAGCGCAGCATAATGAAAGGCAACCGGTAGAGATCGCTTTGGAATCCCTGGACGAGCGCAAAGGCAAGACCATACCCAGCCAGCCAGCCGACCGGCACAGCGGCAAGCGTCAGCAATGCGAACTCCAGGAGCAAGAGGCGTGAAACCTCGTATTCGGTAAAGCCCAGCACGCGCAGGCTGGCAAGTTCCCTTGCCCGCTCGGCAAACTGAATGCGGGCGCTGTTGTAGACGACGCCAAAGGCGATGATCGTCGCCAGGCCACAGTACACTGCAATTTGAATGTGGATGTTCTCGGCTATGGTTTCCTGAAACTTGGCAAGGGAGACGCGCTGCAGTGCCAGCGCCGAAAGGGCAGGCTGCTCTCTCACCGCTGCAAAGAAAGCATCACTTTGGGCCGGATCAAGAAGCATGTTAACACCACTGATCCGCGGTCCCTGGCGCAGCAGCCGGTTCAGCGCCTTCATATCCATGAACGCCATCAAACCCACATAGCTTTGAATGATATCAACAACCGGGATATCAGCCTCAATCCGGTTCCCGCCCAGGAATTCAGCGTGAACAGTGTCGCCGCGCTCGATATGGAGCTTTTTGGCCAGGGCCTCACTCAGCACCAGGCCAGATGCGGGCAGCGCCACAGGTTTCAATTCCAGGTCAAGTACGCGGCTGAGGTCCATGGCTTCAGGTTTTCCAAGGATTGCGACGCGTTTGGCGTGGTGGCCGTTGGAGAGCTTGGCGACCGCGTTGTAATACGGCTCAGCCACAAGGACGCCCGGCAGCCGCGCAATATCTTGCAACGCCTGAGCTGGCCGGGCTTCGCCAAACGCAAAAGATGCATCCTGCCGGTCGGTCCGGTCGAATGTGACGTCGATCATGTAGTTGATGGCGCCCACCGAAAACAAGGAGCTGACGAGCAATGCTATCGCCAGGGAGATTCCAAGGGTCGTCAGCATTGATCGCACAGGCCAGCGCAGAATATGGCGAAGCACCATGATCGTGAGCTGTGAAAGATGCTTCAGCGGCTGCAAGCGGCCGGACCAGAAGCGTTTATAGCTGGGCGGGGCGGGCGGCTGCATGGCAATTGCGGGGGAAAGCGCCGCAGCCCCGGCAACAGCCCGCATGGAGCCAAAAAGTGCCGCCGCAAATGAGACGAACGCCGCAACCACATAGAGCTTGGGCGACGCCACAAATATCTGATAGGGAAAATGGAAGAACTTCGTGTAGAGCACCGTGAGTCCATGGCTGAGCCAGGTGCCCGCCGCAAAGCCGATGCCAATCCCCATGCAAGAGATGAGAAGTACCAGCTTTGCGTAATGCACCGCAATTTCAGTCGGCCGGTAGCCTATCGCCTTGAGAAGGCCCACCTGTTCCCGCTCCAGTGAGATCAGGCGTGCGAGCACCATGTTGATGAGGAACGCCGTCACAATGAGAAAGACCGGCGGCAGGATGCGGCTCATGGCGCTGAGTTGCTGGAGCTCTGCGTCAAGAAAAGCGTGTGACAATTGATCCTCACGGCCGTAGGCGCCTTCGCCGCCGTAGCGTTCAAGGATATTGTCGAGCGATTGAAACACGTCCTCCATGACAGCGTTCTTGAGCAAGCGGAGCGTGACGCTGTTGTAGGCGCCTTCAAGGTCAAAAGCGCCGGCAAGCGCCGGCTCCCGCATCCAGATAATTCCGAAGCGGCGGTCATCCGGCATCATGTCCCCGGGGCCCAGCGCATAGATGAACTCGGCTGACAGAACCACCGCCGTGATGGTGAGGCGGCGCTTTGCGCCATTCAAAACCGCATCAAGCGTGGAACCGATTTGCAGTCCATGCGCTTGTGCAAAACTCTCGCTGACAGCCACTTCCCGAAGGCTGCCTGGACCGGGAAGCCTGCCTGAACGCAAGTGGAGCCTGTTCAACGTGTTTTCGCCGCTGGCAGGCAATGATATGAAGTAGCCGGTGGCGGGCAGTTCAAAACCCTCGATGTCGAGCAATGCAGCTTTTACGATCCTGGTCTCGACCTGTGCCACGCCATTGATCTGGCGTATCTCGGCGGCAGTGGATTTGGGCGCCCGCACGGCAAACGCAAAAACGTCGGCAAACTGGGTCCGGTCATAGTAAGCGGTCCGGGTTTCCGAAAGAGAATAATAGGCGCCCAGCCCAATCAGCATTGTAGCTACGCCGGCGGCCATGACCAGCGCGACGGCCAGCGACTGCGCCCAAAGGCGCTTCATGTCACGAAGGAGCTTTCGATCGAGCGCTCGCATGTTTGCTACCAGTTTATTTCCGATGGATTCTGCCGTGTTTCATTTGCGTGAGTCGATATTATCCGGCCGTCGCCAAAGTTGAAGACACGGTGCGCCATCGATTGAATGGCAGCATTGTGCGTTATGATCGCAGTTGTTGTCCCCAGTGTCTGGTTAACATGATCAAGCGCCTCAAGCACGAGCACGCCGATTTTGCTGTCCAACGCCCCGGTTGGTTCATCGCAAAGCAACACATCAGGGCGCTTTGCAATGGCGCGGGCGATCGCTACGCGTTGCTGCTCGCCGCCAGAAAGCTGGGATGGAAAATGGTCCAGCCGATGCGCAAGACCGACTAGGCCAAGGGCCTTCTCGGGGTCCATTGGGTTGGAGGAAATTTCGGTCACCAGGGCCACGTTCTCGCGTGCCGTGAGGCTGGGTATCAAATTGTAGAATTGAAAGACAAAGCCCACATGTTCACGCCGGTACTGCGTAAGTTCCCGTTCGCTGGCATTGGTCAGGTCGTGATCGCGGAATCTCACGGTGCCCGTGGTCGCACGGTCCAATCCGCCCAGGATGTTCAACAGCGTCGACTTGCCAGAGCCGGAAGGCCCCAGCAGAACGGCAATCTCGCCCTCATAAAGGTCGATGTCGGCGCCACGCAATGCATGCACTTCCACTTCGCCACTGCGATAGGTTTTGGTCAGGCCGCGGCCTGAGAATACTGTAACTGTCATAATCCTCCGGCATTGCTTGGAAGAAAGATGGGCGCGAGAACCTGCAATTACCTTGATCCCGATCAAAGTAGCCGCGGAATTTGCGATCTAAAGTGACCGGAATCAGAGGAGAAATCCATGGCAAAATCAGTCAGCATTCCAGTCAGCACGGTGCGTAAGAAGTCAATTGCTGGGCTTGGCCTGGTTCCCCTTGTGGCCCTTGTTGTGGGTTCGATGATTGGCGGTGGTGTATTCAGCCTGCCGCAGAATATGGCAAAAGGGGCATCCCCCGGCGCGGTCATTATTGGTTGGCTCATCGCCGGCGTTGGTATGCTGGCGCTGGCTTTTGTCTATCAGGGCTTATCGACGCGAAAGCCGACGCTGGACGCCGGCCCATACTCTTATGCCCGGGCCGGGTTCGGAGATTTCATCGGATTCAACAGCGCGTGGGGCTATTGGCTGAGCGCCTGGATCGGCAACGTCTCCTATGCAGTTTTGATTTTCGGCGCCCTCAGCTATTTTGTTCCGATGTTTGGCGCCGAGGGCAATACCTGGCAGGCCATCGTTGGCGCTTCCATCTCCCTCTGGCTGGTCCATGCGCTTATCCTCATGGGAATCCGGCAAGCCGCACTCGTCAATGTCATTACGACGATAGCAAAGCTGGCGCCGATCTTCATCTTTATCGTTGCGGTGTTGATCGCTTTCAGCCTCCCGACGTTCAGTATTGACCTCTGGGGGTCCGGCGCACCGGCCCTCGGCGATGTGATGACTCAGGTCAAGAGCACCATGCTGGTGACACTGTGGGTCTTCATCGGCATTGAAGGCGCAAGTGTCGTCTCGGCGCGGGCCGAACGCCGCGCCGATATCGGAAAGGCCACTATTCTCGGCTTTGCAGTGGCGCTCTCGGTGTATCTGCTTGTCTCGCTCCTTTCCTTTGGCGTCATGACCCAGCCGGAACTTGCCGGGCTGCCAAGTTCGGCCTCAATGGCCAATGTGCTGGAAAAGGCGGTTGGCCCCTGGGGTTCAGTGCTGGTCCGCATCGGCCTCGTCGTATCGGTCGCAGGCGCTTTCCTGAGCTGGACACTTTTTGCTGCCGAAATTCCCTATCGCGCGGCGCGAGAAGGCATGATGCCGGAAGTCTTTGCAAGGGAGAATGCAAATGGTTCGCCCACGGGCTCCCTGTGGATCACCAATATCCTTGTTCAGATATTCCTGATCATTACGCTCTATGCGAATTCAACTTATCTCGCACTGTTCTATATCGCCTCCACGGCCATCCTTGTGCCTTATGTTTTCTCCGGGGCCTATGCGCTCAAGCTTGCCCTCACCGGGGAAAGCTATGGCGCTGGCAATGGGCGCGGCCGGGATATTTTCGTGGGAGCCATAGCGACGGTTTATGGCATTTGGCTGGTTTATGCGGCGGGCCCCAATTATCTGCTGATGTGCGCGCTTCTCTATGCACCCGGCATTCTGGTCTACTGGTGGGCCAGGAATGTGCGCGGCGAAAAAGCCTTCAGCGTGGCGGAGGCGGCCATCGCTGCTGGCATCGTGATTGCCGCAGGTATTGCCGGCTACTGGATGTGGACCGGCGCCATCAGCGCACTCTGAACCGGGTTCCGGAAAGGTACAGCTTATGACCACTCCAGCACCGCTCGGCGCATACTCCGAAATTGGCAAGCTCCGGACGGTGTTGACCTGCCGTCCGGGCCTGGCCCACCAGAGATTGACGCCGACGAACTGCCATGACCTTTTGTTTGACGACGTCTTTTGGGTTCACGAAGCCAAGAACGATCATCATGATTTCGTTGTCAAGATGGAGGAGCGTGGGGTTGAGGTTCTGGAGATGCACAAGCTCCTGAGCGAGACCCTGACGGACAAGACGGCACTCAACTGGCTGCTTGACCGGAAATTCACAGAGAACCAGGTCGGCATTGGCATGGTTGGAGAATTGAAAAGCTGGCTTGCAGGACTCCCCACCACTGATCTGGCCGAGTTCCTTACCGGCGGAATCACCGTGAGCGACATCCCCTTCAAGACTCAGGGCATGTTTGGCCTCTATCTCGGTCCGCATGGATTTGTCACGCCGCCGCTGCCCAATCTGATGTTCACCCGTGATACCAGCGCCTGGATATTCGGTGGCGTAACACTCAACCCCATGCACTGGCCGGCGCGGCGCCAGGAAACCCTGCTGACTGCCTTCGTTTACAAGTTTCATCCGCGCTTCAAGGCGAAAGACGTAAAAGTGTGGTGGGGCGATGTGGAGCGGGATTTTGGCCCGGCAACCCTTGAGGGCGGCGACATCATGCCTATTGGCAATGGCGCGGTGTTTGTCGGGATGGGCGAGCGCAGCACGCCGCAGGCGGTAGGCCAGCTTGCGCGTTCATTATTTGCGGCAGGCGTTGCAACGCGGGTTGTTGCCTGCCAGATGCCGCAATCACGGGCTGCCATGCATCTAGATACGGTGTTCACCCTGTGCGACCGCGAGGTGGCAACCAGTTTCGTCGAGGCCGCGGAACAGCTTCGCTGCTACAGCTTGCGTCCGGGCGACAGGGCCAATTCCGTCGATGTCAAGGCCGAGCACAAGTCGGTTTTTGAACTCGTGGCCGAATGCCTAGAGATCAAGAAATTGCATATTGTTTCAACCGGCGGCGATGCCGCCGAGCAGGAGCGCGAGCAGTGGGATGACGGCAACAATGTCATCGCCCTCGAACCCGGCGTGGTGATCGCCTATGACCGCAATGTCTATACCAATACCTTGCTGCGCAAGGCCGGGGTTGAAGTCATTACCATCCGCGGCGCCGAACTGGGCCGCGGGCGGGGCGGGGGACACTGCATGACCTGCCCAGTCTCCCGCGATGGCGTGGACTACTAGGAGAAATACCAATGCCATTCAATCTACAAGACCGGAGTTTCCTGACGCTTCGCGACTTCACACCGGCGGAAATTAAATTTCTTCTCAAGCTCTCGGCTGACCTCAAGTCCGCCAAATACACCGGCACGGAGCAGCAGCGGCTCAAGGGGAAATGCATCGCGCTGATCTTCGAGAAGGCTTCCACCCGCACACGGGTCGGATTCGAGGTCGCCGCCTATGACCAGGGCGCCCATGTGACTTATCTGGGTCCGAGCGGCACGCAGATCGGCCACAAGGAAACGATGAAGGACACGGCCCGGGTGCTTGGCCGAATCTATGACGCGATCGAGTATCGCGGTTTCAGCCAGAAGACCGTGGAGGAGCTTGCGAAATTCTCCGGCGTGCCGGTCTACAACGGCCTTACGGACCAGTACCATCCAACGCAAGTCCTTGCCGATCTGCTCACCATGCAGGAGCACAGCGAGAAGCCGTTGAGCCAGGTGAGTTTCTGCTTTCTCGGCGATGCCGGGAACAATATGGGGGATTCACTCCTGATCGGCGGGGCCAAGATGGGAATGGACGTGCGCCTCTGCGCGCCAAAATCCTGCTGGCCGGACAAGGAAATCATTGCCAACGCCGAGAAGACTGCGGCGGAGACCGGGGCCCGGGTGATGGTGACGGAAAATGTCGAACAGGCGGTGAAAGGCTGCGACTTCCTTTACACCGACGTGTGGCTTTCGATGGGCGAGCCAGAGGAGAAGTGGGCAGAGCGCATCAAGCTGCTGAAGCCGTACCAGGTGAGCATGCAGGTCATGAAGTTGACGGGGAAACCCTCCACCAAGTTCATGCATTGCCTGCCTGCATTCCACAATACGGAGACGGAAGTTGCCAGGGACATCGAGAAGAAATTCGGACTGACGGCCATGGAAGTCACCGAAGAAGTCTTCGAATCGCCGGCTTCCATCGTCTTCGAGCAAGCCGAAAACCGGATGCATACGATCAAGGCAGTCCTTGTGGCGACGATTGGGACCTGACGGCGTGCGCGTGGTCATCGCACTTGGCGGAAACGCAATTCTCAAGCGCGGCGAGGTGATGTCGGCGGAGAACCAGCGCCAGAACGTCAGGCGTGCGGCCCTGGCCATCGCGGAGGTGATTGCGGCCGGGCATCAAGTCGTCGTGACGCATGGCAACGGCCCACAGGTTGGCCTCATGGCGCTTCAGGATATGGCCTATGACCAGGCCCTTGCCAGTCCGGTCGATGTTCTGGGCGCCGAAACGGAAGGCATGATCGGCTATCTGATTGAACAGGAACTGGGAAATGTCATATCAGCGCCCAATAAAATTGCCACCCTGCTGACGCAGGTTGAAGTCGATGCCTCGGACCCTGCCTTCCGGAAGCCAAGCAAGCCGATCGGCCCCCTGTATGGCAGCAAGGAGGCAACGGCATTGGCCGAGAAGCATGGCTGGGTCATGGTGCCCGATGGATCCCATTTCAGGCGGGCCGTGCCTTCGCCGCAGCCGAAACGCATTCTGGAGATCGGCGTTATCAGGCTGCTCATTGAGCACGATGTGACCGTTATCTGCACGGGGGGCGGCGGCATTCCGGTCGTGAAGCGAAAGGACGGCAGTTACGCGGGGGTTGAAGCCGTTATCGACAAGGACCACGCAAGCGGCCTGCTGGCGCGTGAAATCGATGCTGACGCCCTGTTGATGCTGACCGATGTGGATGGCGTCTACCTTGGCTGGGGAACAGCGCAGCAGCGGCGCTTGGAGTCCGTAAAGCCGGGCGAGCTGATGTCCTATGCCTTCGCGGCCGGAAGCATGGGGCCAAAGGCCAGGGCTGCGGCCGACTTTGTGTCAGGCGGCGGAAAGATGGCGGGTATCGGCCGGCTTGAAGATGCGCTCGGGATATTAAACCGGAGCGCTGGCACCCACATTGTGGCATAGGCGTGCGGCTATGATCCTGAGTGCCGCAGATTTCCAGTGTCAGGCCCGGATTGTTGCAGCTGTGCCAGGCATTCCGGTTCGCGGCCCCGTACAACCCGCTGGCCCTTGAGCGGGCCATTTGTTTCGGTGACAACCGTGCATTGGTCTTCGTTTTGATGGTCGGACGCGTAGAAGACAATGACCCAGTCGGCCGTCTTTCCCAATTCATGGGCTCTTGCGGTGTTTGAAAACAGCGTGGTGAAATGCCAGGGGCCGCGCTCCGTATGCAGGATCGGAAGCCATGCCTCGCCTTTCGGGTTGAAACGCCGGGGCGCTATGAATTTGAGGTCACCGGCTTTCGCCCGTTCCCGGTATTCCCTGTCAACCTCCAGGATCATCCCGATTGGCGGCGGCGGCGCCTTGTGAAGGCCGGAGGGCAGCGGACCTTTGCGCGCCAGCATGCTGGCCAATGACTGGCGGATGATCTTGCCCCGGCGCTCGCCGATCCCCGGAACGGTGTCCAGTCTCCCATCGTGCGCCGCGGCCTCGAGCGATTCCAGCGTGTCGATGTGCAGGTGTTCATGAATGAGCCGGGCAAAGGCCGGGCCAATTCCAGGAATGTTCTGAAATGACGCTTCAGGATCGAGTTCTCCGCGCATCCGTTCAAGCTGCGGCCATCTGCCGGTTGTCACGAGCTGCAGGATGGCACGGGCTATGGATTTTCCGATGTGGGGCAGGGCGTCGAGAGCACCCGGCCCCCGTGCGGCGACATCTGCCACATCTTCCGGCAGGTCCTCAATGGTTTTTGCGGCATTGCGATAGGCCGAGACGCGGAATTTGTTGGCATCCTGCTGGGCGAAAAGTGCCGCGGCTTCACGCAGGGCTTTGGCGACCACTTGATTGTTTGTCTTCATTCACGCGGCCCTTTCCCTCTTTTTCGGGTTCACCCGAAGCTGGAAGTCTGGATCATTCGCGGCTGGGCTGCCTTGCGCCAAGTCAATGTTTTTCCGCGGAATTGCGGCGGGCCGAGATGCAGGCGAACTTGATCCAGATCAGTAAAGCGCGGACGGAGTCAGGTATTTTCGCTGCAACTGCAGAGGTTTGGGCGGGCTGTGTTTTGTATTCGACGACACCGGAATCCTCTGTAAGTTTGGCCGCCCAATTCGGAAATGGCCTGGCATTTGAATCATTGCCGCGCCAAATCAGGCGTTGCTGGGAGCAACAGAAATGAAAAACGGTGAAAGAAGTGCGACCGTCCACCATGCCGTTCCGGCGGAGAGGGTCATTGCCGCCCTTGGTGCAACGCACAACGGTCTCGGCCAGGAGGAAATCGATAAGCGCCTTGCGCAGTACGGACCCAATCGCTTGGCCGCGCCCGCAAGACGCAGCGCCATCCTCCGGTTCGTGGCCCATTTCCATAACATCCTGATCTATGTGCTTTTTGGCGCTGCGATAATCACCGCGGGCCTCGGCCATTTCATCGATACAGGAGTTATTCTCGCTGTGGTCCTGGCTAATGCTGCCATCGGCTATGTTCAGGAGGGCCGGGCAGAACAGGCGATCGAAGCCATTCGCCAGATGCTTGCGCCGCATACCTCGGTGCTGCGTGGCGGGCACCGCCGAAATCTCGACAGTGCGCTGGTTGTTCCCGGAGATATTGTCCTGCTTGAGGCGGGCGAGAAAGTTCCGGCTGACTTGCGGCTGCTGGCTGCCAAAGGGCTACGCATTCAGGAAGCAATTCTGACCGGCGAATCGGTTCCGGTTGAAAAGTCCACGGGGCCGGTTGCGGTGGATGCAGTGCTCGGCGACCGGTCTTGCATGGCCTTCAGCGGCACGATCGTTGTCGGAGGGGCGGGCCGGGGGGTCGTGGTGGCCACAGGTGAGTCATCCGAGATTGGCCGGATCAGCGGCCTGCTTTCCAGGGTGGAGACGCTGACCACACCGCTGATCCGTCAAATGGACGCGTTCGCCCGATGGCTCACCATTCTGATCCTTCTAATTGCGGCAATTCTGCTGGTGTTCGGGTACTTCGTGGCACACCATAGTTTCCCTGACCTGTTCATGGCAGTTGTCGGCCTCTCGGTGGCGGCAATTCCGGAAGGCCTGCCGGCCGTCATGTCGATTACCATGGCGATCGGTGTGCAAGAGATGGCACGGCGCAATGCCATTGTCCGCCGCCTGCCGGCGATCGAGACACTGGGATCAGTCTCCGTTATCTGCACCGACAAGACCGGCACGCTGACACGCAATGAGATGATGGTCGCCACAGTTGCCGCAGGCGGCCATGTCTTTTCGGTGGATGGCGAGGGCTACGCCCCTGAGGGGACCGTAAAACTGGGCGATACTGTCGTTACGGGCCAGGAACGCGACATGCTGGAAGAACTCGCCCGGGCCGCTGCCCTGTGCAATGACGCGGTGCTGCGCCTGCACGAGGGCGCCTGGATCACCGAGGGCGATCCCATGGAAGGTGCCCTGCTGGCGCTTTCAGGCAAAATCTCCCGGCAAGGACCGAAGGCGCTTTCAGAATGGGCAAGGACAGACTCCATTCCGTTCGATGCGCGGCATCGCTACATGGCAACCCTGCACCACGGCCATGAAGGCCAGGCATTTGTCTTTCTGAAAGGCGCGCCGGAGCGCGTCATCGGAATGTGTTCGGCGCAGCGCAGCAAGTCGGGTGCGACCCAAGTGCTGGACACTGCCTATTGGCATCGCATGGCCCACGACATAGCTGCGAAAGGGCAACGCGTGCTGGCGTTCGCCACCCGGCCATTGCCCCGGAGGCACAAGGTGCTGGACGTGTCAGATCTTGACGGCAAGCTGGTGCTGATCGGCGTTGTGGGATTGATCGATCCTCCGCGACATGAAGCGGTTGCGGCGGTGGCCGAATGCCACGGCGCGGGAATCCGTGTGAAGATGATCACCGGAGACCATGCCGGCACGGCCGCCGCCATTGGCCGGCAGATCGGTCTGCAGAATCCCGGCAAAGTGCTGACCGGAACTGACCTGGACCGAATGGACGACGCGGCCCTGGCCGCTGCGGTGATGGACACAGATGTTTTTGCCCGGACCAGCCCTGAGCATAAGCTGCGGCTGGTCATGGCTCTGCAGTCGCGTGGCCTGACGGTCGCCATGACCGGCGACGGGGTCAATGATGCACCGGCGCTGAAGCGGGCCGACACCGGCATCGCCATGGGCCGCAAGGGCAGTGAAGCGGCCAAGGAAGCGTCAGCCATCGTGCTGGCAGATGACAACTTTGCCTCAATTGTCGCGGCCATCCGCGAGGGTCGCACGGTCTATGACAACATCAAGAAGGTGATCAGCTTCGAAATTCCGACGAGTGCGGGAGAGGCTCTGACCATAATCTTCGCATTGCTGCTCGGCATGGCGCTTCCGGTGACGGCCGTTCAGATTCTGTGGGTTAACCTGATCACAGGCATCACCTTGGGAATTGCTCTGGCTTTTGAACCGACAGAGAACAACACGATGCGCCGTCCGCCGCGGCCGAGAGACGAGCCTCTCCTGACAGGAGGACTGGTCTGGCACATTATCCTGGTTTCGCTCCTGTTTCTTGCCGGCGTATTCGGCGTCTATGCTTTTGCGATCGACAAGGGTCACGCTCCAGAGCTCGCACGCAGCATGGCGATGAATACGCTTGTCGTGCTCGAAATTTTTCATCTCTTCTTTATCCGCAATATCTATGGGACATCGCTCACCTGGAAGGCAGTGCGCGGCACAAACGTCATCTGGGCAACGGTAGGCGCCATCATTGCCGCCCAGTTTGCCGTCACCTATCTGCCACCCCTTCAGGGCATCATCGGTACAGTCCCAATCCCCCTCTTCGATGGACTGCTGATTGTCGGGGTAGGAATCCTGTTCTTCATTGTCATTGAGATCGAAAAGCAATTGCGCCTCAGTTTTGTGCGCGCCAGGGGTCCCTGATCGACGTCTGGCAACGATCCGGATCAACCACGTTAGCCGGTGGGCGCCGTCCAGGCGATAATCCAAAATGGCGGTATCCCAAATTGCTCTCCAACAGCAGTCAGGATCCCAAGTTCCGGAGTGTGAGGAGCCAGCGAAAAACTCTAACGCAGCGCCCGCAGCGCATTCAGAATGACCGCGACATCGATCGCCTCCTGAAACAGGGCGCCTTCGACAACCGAAAGGTAACCGAAGGCGGCAGCCACCATCGCTCCCAGCGACAGGGCCAGACCTACATAGACACTTTGTAACGCAATGGCCCGGGAACGCTGGGCGATCTCCACCGCCTCGGCGATGCGTCCCAGGTTGTCCACGAGCAGGACTGCATCGGCAGATTCGGCGGATGCCGGCGAACCGCGCACACCCATGGAAATGCCGACGTCTGCCGCAGCAAGGGCTGGCGCGTCATTGACCCCGTCACCTGCCATCAGCACGACACCATTGGCACGTTCCGCAATCACCACGTCCACCTTCTCGCTTGGCAGCAACTCTGACCGGATTTGATCAAGGTCAAGCTGGGCAGCGATGTCTTCCACCACGGCATGCTGGTCGCCGGAAGCCAGTACGATACGGGTGAATCCAACTTTTCGCAGATGAGTCAAGGCATCGGCGGCATCACCGCGAAGCGCGTCCGCCAGAATGAGATAACCGGCGAGATGGTCACCGACAGCCACTGCCACGACGACTGAGCCGGGAGGGGCGGCGGGCTTT
>JAEUMI010000031.1 GCA_016792825.1 Hyphomicrobiales bacterium | reverse complement strand
AGGTCGCTCAGGCGGGGATGCTTCCTGGCCAGCACCGTGAGCAGGTTGATGATTGCCGTTGAGGTCTTTGCCGGCGCGTCCTTGCCGGAGAGCAGCCGCTCCGGCTGCGGTTCGATATGGCTTTCCACTTCAACCCCCGGGCCCAGCTCGGTGCGGATGGCATCCTCAAGCAGCGTGGCATGTTCATGGGCCTCAACCAGCGGCATGAGCCCGTCAACCTCCAGGTCGAAACTTACCGCCAGACGGCCCTTGATTTCCTGGACGGTCAGGTGGTGGATGGCCAGGTTGCGGCGCGAGGCGATGAGCATCACCCGCTGGAACACCGTCTCATCGTCCAGCGTCACCGGATTCACGGTCACCGTGACATCGGCACTCGGGAACCTTTCGATGATCTTCTCGGTCAGCGTATCCTTGAGCTTCACGATGTCGTCAACCGGCATGGTGCGCGGCACTTCGACAACCGCGCTGGCGAAAAGCGTCGCTCCCGCCGGCCGCAGGCGGAGTGAACTGAGGTGAAGCACCCCCTGGGTGTTTTCAATCAGGGAACGCAACTCTGCCGTGGCGCCAACCGGCGCCGTATCGAGCAAGGTGGCCAGGGTGCGTTTGCCCAGGCGCCATCCGGCGAGACCCACGAAGAAGGAAACGATGATCGCCGCGCCCGCATCGGCCATGGGATATCCAAGCCAGACCGCAACCAGCCCAAGCAGCACAACGGCAGAACTCCACATGTCGGAACTGAAATGCAAGGCATCGGCTTCCAGTGCCTCGCTCGACGTATCGCGCGCTACGCGGCTCAAGGCCCGCGCCCGCCCGAAATCAACCAGGATGGAACCGACAATCACGGCAATGGCCCACCAGGTTACATCTATATGTTGCTCCCCGCCAATCAGACGTTTGATCGCCTCGTAAACAATCCAGGCGGTGGTGAGGAACAGCAATCCGGTTTCAACCAGGGCCGCAACGCTTTCTGCCTTGGCGTGCCCGTAGTGGTGTTCCTCGTCCGGCGGCTGGTCGCTCCAGCGTACAGCAAACCAGGTGATGATCGTGGCTCCAAGGTCGATCAGGCTATGAATGGCTTCCGACAAAATGCCGAGCGAACCCGTGGCTAGGCCGGCAGCAAATTTGGTAATGGTCAGCCCGAGGCTGGCAAAGATCGAGAGGACGACAACCCGCTGCTTTTCTGATGACGACATGTGCCTTGCTTAACCCACTTCCTGCATATTTTCTTCTCTAAAATCAGCCATACGGGCAGCGCATGGCAGCGCACCCTGTTTGACTGCCGTAAGGATTGTTAGCCTCCGCTTTTCTCTGCTACGTCAATATCCAATCATGGCGGCTGAATCTGATTTTCCAAACCTCGTTACAGGTCGCAAGGCTGGCGCCCTGACCTTCAGTGCGATATTCGCCCTTGAATCATTGGTCAGGTCGCTGAACTCGACCGTGGTTTCACTCCAGGCCTATGACTTGCTCGGCAGCAGTCAAAAAGTCAGCGAACTAACCACCCTGGTTGCCATGGTCGTGCTGCTCGCCACCCTCATGCTTCCCTATGTGCTCGGCCGCTTGCGCCGCCGCTGGGCCTATACGCTAGGCGTAGTGGGCCTCATTGCGGCAAGCCTGTTCTTTGCCAGCTTTACCATTTCCGGGCAGATCGCCGGAATGTTCCTGCGCAATTGCGGGGCGGGAATTTTGAACATCACCCTGTCGCTCTACATCATGGACCACATCAAGAAGAGCGACCTGGCCCACGCCGAACCCCTGCGCCTGAGCCTCTCGACATTTTCCTGGATGATCGGACCCGCGGGCGGCGTGTGGCTCTATACGCAGTTCGGGCCCTGGGCCCCGCAGCTTGCGAGCATCGCGGTGGCGGTGGCCTTGCTGGTGCTGTTCTGGGTCTTGCGCCTGTCAGACAGCGCGACCATGCCGTCGGGCACATTGCAACCCTTCAATCCCCTGGCCAATGTCATGCGCTTTGTGCGCCAGCCCCGCCTGCGGCTTGCTTGGATGGTGGCCTTCGGCCGGTCCTGTTTCTGGACGACGTTTTTTATCTACGGGCCTCTCTTGATGGTCGAAAGCGGCGTCGGCAAGCAGGTCGGCGGGCTGATGATTTCGGCAAGCCAGGTGCTCCTGCTCTTTGCCTATGTGTTTGGTCGCCTGGCTCACAGGTTTGGCGTGCGCGCCATTATCAGCCTGTGCTTCCTGCTGATGGCGCTGTCGTCAGTC
>JAEUMI010000028.1 GCA_016792825.1 Hyphomicrobiales bacterium | reverse complement strand
TTAGTCCAGGGGCTCGCCCTCTTCGATCTGTTCCTGAAGGGTTGAAAGATCGGGAACTTCCTCAACAGCGGGTGGCGGAGCGGCGGGGTCGCGGCAATTGATCAGCCAGACATCATAGATGGGATGCTCGACCGCATTCAGCCCCGGGCTTTGGGCAAACATCCAGCCGGAGAAAATCCGCTTCAGCGAATCGTCCAGCTGCACTTCATCGACTTCCACGAAGGCCGTGGTTTTGGGTTCTTCGGTGGCCGGGCGCGAGTAACACACATCGGCTTTCACAATCAGGCCGCCAAACTGCTTGGCTTCGCCTACATTGGTTTCAAATGTCGTGGTCAGCCCGGTGATCTTGTCCAGCCCGGTAAAAACCGCAATGGGATTGGCTATCCGGTCAGCCTGGGCGGCGCAGGGCAGCATGACGGCTGCAATGGCAGCCAGGACAACGGGTCGACGCATGCCTACTGCGCCTGTTCCGGAGCTTCAGGCGCTGCGGGAGCATCGGCAGCAGCAGGCGCTGGTGGAGTTTCGGCAGGTTTGGCTCCGGTTTTATCGAACATTGCCTGGCTGATCAGCGACCAGATATCAACCGCCCCCTGAGTATAGGCGATGACGCCGCCTTCCGTGAGCTTGGTTTCAGAGCCGCCCGGCTCAAGCGAAATGAATTTGGAGCCCAACAGCCCTTCGGACGTCACCTTGGCGGAGGTGTCGTCGGTAAGCTGCACGGCAGGATCAATGCTCATGGTCACAAGAGCCTGGAAATTTTCCGGATTGAGCGATTGCGCGGTCACCGTGCCGACCTTGATGCCGGCCATGCGGATGTCGGTGCCGACGTTGACGCCTTCGACATTGTCGAATTCGGCGGAGATGAGATAACCGCCACCTTTCTGGCCCATGCCAGGAGTATTATAGGCAAACACCAGAAAGGCCCCGGCGATCGCGATGACCACAGCCCCGATAAGTGTTTCAACCGTCGAATTGTTCATGGCGCTTCGCCCCTGATTCTAGGCACATTCAAGTTCTTGGAGGATAGCAGAAAGAACTGGGAAAATATGGCGCATTGAGGCTAATGACTACTCCGGCCGCCAGGCCTGATATCCGGGATCGGATTTTTTGGGCCGCGCCGCGCCCACAATGCTGCCGGGGGGACGATAGGCACCGACCGAGCCGGTGAGATTGGCCTGGTGAGGCTTTTGCCACTCACGGTCCGGGGCATCGGATGACGATGGCACCTTGTCAACCCGGTGATGCATCCAGCCGTGCCAGCCCGGGGGAATGCTCGAAGCCTCCGAATAGCCATTGAAAATCACCCAGCGGCGTTCGGCAATAGAGTCAGGCATGGCCGACTTGGCGCGGTAATAATGGTTGCCGGCCTGGTCGGTTCCCACATGTTCACCCTTGCGCCAGGTGAAAAAACGGGTGGCGAGTGTCTGGCCACTCCACCAGGTAAAAAACTGCTTCAGAAAATGCATGCTTGGTCCTGCCAAAGGTCTCGAAATCCGGGCGGAATATGGCCCAATGACGGACATTCGTAAAGCTGGCAAATCGTCCTCATGGCAGGGTGATCAAGCGCACCTCGCCCCCACCGGCAGGGCGCCTTTCGATGACCGACCGGGTGTTTTCGGGCAAGGCCAGATCATTCGCAAAATCTGCGGCCTGTGCGGCCGTTGCCGCCACCAGGGTCGGAACCACGTAGGCCCGCAGGCTCTTGCGCAGGCTTTCCTGAGTGAGGCTTATGAGGAAGATGGGAGTTGAGGCAGCGGCCGACCTGAGATTGGCATGGGTCTTGTAAGCCCGCATGACAAGGCGGCGATTGGGTTGGCCGTCCAGGACATGGATCATCGTGAGCCTGGCCTTGAGGCCTTCGTGAAGGGCGGGACGCGGCGCCACACTTTCGAGAACCGCATTGGGATCGATATAGGCTATGCTGTCTCGCCAGGTCCACTTTGGTGAATACACCCAGCCCTGGCCTTCGAGGATTTTCTGGAGAGCCTCAAGAGAGCCTGCCCACTGCAGGACAAATTGCTCTTCCGGTTTCCCGGCAAGATCGATGCGGCGCTCCGGCAAATCACGCCAGGCAAAGGATTCCCATTCGGCAGGCACCATGGAATAGGATTGTTCAGGGGCGGCGTAGAATTTTTCCGCCCTTTCAAAATTGTTCGAGATATTCAAGGCGCCGGCAGCCACGAAAGCAACGAAAGTTGCCCCGAGCAATCCCAAAGGCATGATACGGCGCGGCGGGATGGCTTCTATGGCAACGCCAAAGGCCGCCACCATGATGCCCCCGAACACGACGCCGCCAAGGATATCTGACAACCAGTGAACGCCTAGATAGAGCCGTGAATAGGCGATGGTGATCACGATCAGCCCGCAAATGGCATAGACCAGCGAACGGTTCCAGCGGTTCATGGCATGGCTTGCCAGCACGGCCAGGACGCCAAAAGTGATGGCCGCCATGGTGGCATGGCCCGATGGAAAACTGAAGGATTCAGCGCCGGTATAAAGCTCGAGCGGCCGCGGCCGGTGAATGCCGTACTTGAGCAGCACGGCAAACATTTTCCCCGCAAGGAACACGAGCGTTGAGGCAATGGCCGCCCGCCACGCCTTGCGCCAGACCAGCCAGCCAACAATGGTCACCATCATGGCGGTCAACACCATGCCGTCACCCAGCATGGTCAGGGGAACCATCAATTCATCGGCGGGGGCGTTCCTGATTTCGCGCATCAGGTTGAAAACCGAAACGTCGGTGTTCGGAATGGCGTGTTGGGACACCATACGGCTGAGCAGCACAAGGAAGGCAACGAGGCTCAGAAGGAGCATCGCAACAAAGAATATGATCAGCAGCGAGCGCGGATTTTCCGGCGCCACGGCGCGCCCGAAACGGTGCAAGGAACGGTTGTTGCGGGTTTTCGCCCAGGCGGAAACCCGTTGCAGGATATGATCTAGGCGAGGCGATACGCCGGCGGCGAAAAGCCGGATGAGCCAACCGGCCACGGCGAGGATCACCAGCAGGGCAACCAATACCAGACCGAGGTGGCCGCTGAGTTCGCCCGCCAGCGCCAGCCCCTGCCCGATCAATATTCCGGGGAGGACATGGGCGATGGTCCAGACGATGCCCGAGGAAATGTTGACTGTGGCAAAATACAGCTGGCTCATGCCCAGCATGCCGACGATGCCGGGCACGACAGCCTTCACGCCCGGCACGAAACGGCCCAGGGCTATGCTCTTGCCGCCGTGATTTCTGACAAACTCTTCGCCGCGGGCTACCAGTTGGGGAAACCGGTTCAAGGGCCACAGGATCTTCAGGTGTTCACCAAAGAAGCGGCCGGCCCAATAGGAAATCTGGTCTCCTGCCACAGCGCCGATGAGGGTTGCCAGGAAAACCGGCCAGAACGGCAGGTGGCCCGAGCCCACCAGCACTCCGGCCCCCACCAGAACGGCGGTTGAAGGTACAAACAACCCAATAATCAGAAGCGCTTCGCCAAAGGCGATCAGGAAAACGACAACAATCGCCCACTCCGGATTGCGGGCAAAATAGTCGAGAAAAGGCTGGATGTGATCCATATCGTGGGGCTGGGGCTCGTCGTCGTCCTGAGGTTAGCGCCAAATGGGGGCAGGATGTATGTCCTGTCTACAACTATTTGATTACAGCAACTTAAACCGCGTAAATCTGCGGGAAAGAAGGGCCGCGGCAAACAGAATCAGATGATATCGCGCACGGTTTGCTTCTAACATGCCCGGCGATGGAAGATCTGGAGTTGAACAAGATCCAGCCGCCGCCGGCAAGCGTCGGACTCTGGCTGGGGTACGGGGCGCTGTGTGTTGGCATGTTCATGGCCATTCTGGATATCCAGGTGGTCGTCACATCGCTGGCGGTCATCGAGGACGCACTCAAAATTGGCGCCGACCGCATGAGCTGGGTGCAGACGACCTATCTCATTGCCGAAATCATCTCCATTCCGCTCACCGGATTGCTCATCCGCATTTTCACCATCCGCTGGCTCTTTGTGGGCGCCATTTTCACCTTCACACTTGCCTCCATTGGCTGCGCCTTCAGCTATGACTTTTTCTCGCTCATCCTGTTCCGGGTGCTACAAGGCTTTGCCGGCGGTGTGCTCATTCCGCTGGTGTTTGCCGCCATCTTCCTGCTTTTCGGCAAGGGCCTCAATCAAACCATTGCAACGACAATCGGCGGCCTGCTCGCGGTGCTGGCGCCTACCCTTGGCCCGCTCACCGGTGGCTGGATCACGGAGAGCTACACCTGGCACTGGCTGTTCCTGATCAATGTGGCGCCGGGCATCGTGACCCTGGTGATCGGCATTTTTTGCCTGCCGCGGAATCTCACCCGGCTTTCCCAGTTCAGAACGCTGGACTGGATCTCGCTGGCTTATGTCGCAGTCGCCCTGGCTGCCCTTCTGGTTGGCCTGAAGGAAGCGCCCGAACAGGGCTGGCTGGCGCCGCAGGTTTTCGGCTGCTTCCTGATCTTCGTCATCGGCGTGTATCTCGCGGTGCGACGGCCGGCATCAGCCATATCCTTCTGGCTGCTGCGCGACCGCAACCTGGCCTTTGGCTGCGTTCTCAGTTTTATCCTGGGCATCGGCCTGTTTGGCTCGGTCTACCTGCTGCCGCTTTTTCTGGCCTTCGTGCACGGGATGGGCCCGCTCGACATTGGCCTTGTCATTCTGGTGACCGGCATTGCCCAACTGGTCACTGCCCCGCTTGCCGTTCAAGTGGACCGCTATGTGGATGCGCGCCTGCTATCAGCGGTCGGCTTTGCTGCCTTTGCGATCGGCCTGCTGATGAGCGGCTTTCAAACGATTGCCACGGGCTATGACGAAATGTTCTGGCCGCAGGTGGTGCGCGGCGCTTTCGTTGCCCTCTGCATTTTGCCGCCTATCCGCTTTGCCCTGGGCTTCATTTCCCGCGAGCACATTGCCGATGCCAGCGGGCTGTTCAATCTGTCGCGCAATCTCGGCGGGGCCATCGGCATCGCCCTTATAGATACAATCGTGTTTTCGCGCGGGCCTGAACATGCCGACCAGATCATTGATCTCATGAAGGAGGAGCCGGCGAAGGCAGCGTCGATTCTCGGCCTCGCGGTTGATGAATTGCCGGACAGCCAGGATCCGATGGGACTTCTGGGAGTCATGGATGTCGTGGAGCAGGCAAGCATAACCCTGGCGATCAACGAGGCCTGGGTCGTCCTGGCCCTGATAACAGCCATGGCGCTGGGCGTTCTGCTGGCGATGGGGCCGATTCGAACGCCCGCCCCGCAGGTGCCGACCGGCGCGCGGCCATAAATTATTTTGATTGAAAACATGGTTAACGACTTGACGGTTTTGGCCTGCCCCGGTTTTCCACAATTGGCCCGCCGAATAATCCAACTAGCACTTGAGCTTGTCCCCAGAATCGGACGATCATCTGCTTATCCACAGGGCGTCACAAGCTGTGGACACAACATATAGCGTTAGTGTTTTGTTAACACACTAGCTATTGACGTCCGGTAAGCTGTGTAATAATTTAATCATCAAGGCCGTGGGGACGGGGACGCGACAGTTTAGGCCGCTTCCTCCGAGTGTAAAAAACCAAAATCAGAGGCTAACAATCTGAGGAATCTCGATTTCTCAGACAGGGTTTGTGTCGTCAAACACGGGTGAACAAGGCTCCGTGGGTGCATTGTTGTGCGCTCGCGGCAATGAAACGAAAGAACAACGAGGGACATCTATGCACGTCGCGCGCAAATACACGAAAACCGGTCAGGACGCCTATGCGGAGATCGAATTCCGCCAGGCCACCAGCGAGATCAAGAACCCTGACGGGTCAATCGTTTTCCGCCTGGAAAACATCGAGGTCCCCGCATCCTGGAGCCAGGTTGCCACCGATATCTTGGCACAGAAGTATTTCCGCAAGGCGGGCGTGCCGGCGAAACTGAAGCGCGTCGAAGAGACAAGCATGCCCTCCTGGCTGTGGCGCTCGGTGGCCGACGAGGCCGCCCTCGAAGCGCTGCCGGAGAAGCAGCGCATCATCGGCGAGATGAGCTCCAAGCAGGTGTTCAACCGTCTGGCCGGAACCTGGACCTATTGGGGCTGGAAGGGCGGCTATTTCAACACTGAAGAAGACGCGCGGGCTTTTTTTGATGAATTGTGCTTCATGCTGGCGACACAAAAGTGTGCGCCCAACTCACCCCAGTGGTTCAATACGGGCCTGCACTGGGCTTATGGCATCGATGGTCCGGGCCAGGGCCACTTCTATGTGGACCATGAAACCGGCAAGCTCACCAAATCAAAATCCTCCTATGAACACCCGCAGCCGCATGCCTGCTTCATCCAGGGCGTGGCGGACGATCTCGTCAACGAGGGCGGCATCATGGACCTGTGGGTGCGCGAAGCGCGCCTGTTCAAATATGGCTCCGGCACCGGATCCAACTTCTCGCTGCTGCGCGGGGAAAACGAAAAGCTCTCGGGCGGCGGCAAGTCCTCCGGCCTGATGAGCTTCCTGAAAATCGGCGACCGCGCGGCGGGTGCCATCAAGTCCGGCGGCACGACCAGGCGGGCCGCCAAGATGGTGGTGGTCGACGTGGACCATCCGGATATCGAGGAATACATCGACTGGAAGGTGAAGGAAGAGCAAAAGGTGGCCGCTCTCGTCACCGGTTCCAAGATCGTCAAGAAGCATCTGGCTTCGATCATGAAGGCCTGCGTCAATTGCCAGGGCCCGGGCGACGACTGCTATGAAATCGACAAGAACCCGGCCCTCAAGCGCGCCGTGAAAGAGGCGCGGCGCAACATGGTGCCCGACAACTACATCAAGCGGGTGATCCAGTTCGCCAAGCAGGGCTACACGGAACTTGAATTCGACGCCTATGACACGGACTGGGATGGCGAGGCCTACCGCACCGT
>JAEUMI010000340.1 GCA_016792825.1 Hyphomicrobiales bacterium | reverse complement strand
ACGCGTCGCCTGGTTTTCGAGGTGGTCCAGACTAGGGCCAAAGCCTCGAGACAACAGGTGGCCCTTGAGCCTCGCCGTATCAAGGCCTTGCTCAAGCGCGGCGCTATTTATGATTTGTGTACGGAGGGAGTCAAGCTCGCGCGAAGCGAATTCCGCTGCGGCAAACTCGTCCAGAAAGTCCCGTAACAGGTCAGGATGGTTGACGAAAGTGAGCACAATCAGCCGTTCACGCCGTTCCAGGGCCTTTTGCGCCCCCGCAAAGGCTGCCATGGCCTTGAGCTGGGGTGAGGCCGGCTGTGGCGTTTCCCAGGCTTTTTGCCCCTTTTTCCAAGGTTTTTGAGGAAAATTGGAGGACCGGGGCCGGAAATTGCCCCCCGTCCGGTTGCGCTGGAAAAGCTGGTCAAACCGGGACGTGAGGTCCGCCATATAGTGCTTGCGCACCGTTTCATCGCCAATCTGGTTCAAAAGCCCGCGCAAATCCCGCTCAAATTGCGCCTTGCGCTCCGGTGTCGCCCGGTCATTTTCGGTCAAAGCCCGCCGCCAGATCACGTCCGACAGGGGCTCCGCCGCCTCAATCACCGCTTTCACCGCCTCAGGTCCCTGGGCCTTCAGCAGGTCGTCGGGATCCTGCCCCTCCGGCAGAAGGGCAAATTTCAGGGAGTATCCCGGCTTCAACAACGGCAGCGCCAAATCCAGCGCCCGGTAAGCCGCCTTGATCCCCGCGCTGTCGCCATCAAAACAAAGGGTCGGTTCCGCCGCCGCTTTCCACAAAAGTGCCAACTGATCTTCCGTCAAAGCCGTGCCAAGCGGCGCCACCGTATTGGGAAATCCCGCCCGGTGCAGAGCAATCACATCGATGTAGCCTTCAACCGCAATGATGGCTCCCATCTCATGGGCAGGCCCCCGCGCCTTGTCGTGATTATAAAGCACCGCCCCCTTGTGGAATAACGGCGTCTCCGGCGAATTCAGGTATTTCGCCGCCACATCCGCCTTCAGCGCCCTTCCGCCAAAGGCAATCACTTTCCCGCGCGGATCGCGGATGGGAAACATCACCCGGTCACGGAAGCGGTCATAGGCCACCGGAATATCATCGCCGGAAATCACCAGTCCCGCCTCGGCCATCTGTTCCACCGTCACATTTTTTGACGCGAGATGCGAACGCAGCGCCGAGCGATCATCGGGCCCATAGCCGATGCGGAATTCTTTCTGGATTGCCGCCGTCAGTTGCCGGTCCGCCAGATAGCCCCGCGCCTTCGCACCCCGCGCGCCTTGCAATTCCGCTTCGAAAAACGCCGCGGCAATTTCCATCACATCATAAAGGCTTGCGCGAACCTCCTCGCGCTTTACATCAGCTTCGGAAAACTGCGGCATGGGAAGGCCCGCTTCCTGCGCCAGCCGCTCAACGGCTTCCGGAAAGCTCGCTCCCTCTTTCTCAACCAGGAATGTGAAGATGTCGCCCGAGACCTTGCAGCCAAAGCAATGATACCGCCCCTTGCGGTCATCCACATGAAATGATGGCGATTTTTCATTGTGGAACGGGCAGCAGGCCCAATAGTCACCCTTGCCGACATTGGTCTTCCGCCGGTCCCAGGCCACCCGTCGGCCCACCACGGAAGAGATCGAAACCCTGCCGCGAATGTCATCAAGAAATGAAGGTGGAAACCGCATGCCTATGTCCTAGCAAGACCACGCCTTGCCAGCAACATATCGGCATGCCAGCATGATAACTCAGCAAGGAGGCCA
>JAEUMI010000227.1 GCA_016792825.1 Hyphomicrobiales bacterium | reverse complement strand
GAAACCACGATCGTCAGCCCCTGCTTCACCAGCGCCGGCACCTGGTAACACAATGATTTGCCGGATCCCGTCGGCATGACTGCGAGGACATGCCGCCCGTCGATCAGGTGATCGACAATTGCCTCCTGCCCCGGCCTGAATGCGTCGAAACCAAAGACCTCCCGCAAAACCTTTGCTTTCGGCGTCATTGCCCCCCACTTAACGTTGCTGTGGATATCTGTAGTTCTGCTGACATCTGCTGACTGCTATATCCCTAGAATGACCCATATTGCATATGTTCCCGTTTTGATCTAGTCAGGTTTCATGTCAGGCCACAAGCGCGTTATTTCGGTTCAGGGTGCTAGAGAGCACAATCTGAAGAATGTCTCATTGGAAATTCCACGGGACAAACTTATTGTATTCACAGGTCTTTCCGGCTCGGGAAAATCCTCCCTGGCGTTTGACACAATTTATGCCGAGGGCCAGCGCCGCTATGTCGAATCGCTCTCGGCCTATGCCCGCCAGTTCCTCGAAATGATGCAGAAGCCGGACGTGGACCAGATCGATGGCCTCTCGCCTGCCATTTCCATCGAGCAGAAAACCACCAGCCGCAATCCGCGCTCCACCGTGGGCACCGTCACCGAAATCTATGACTACATGCGCCTGCTCTTCGCCCGCATCGGCATCGCCTATTCACCAACAACCGGCCTCCCCATCGAAAGCCAAACCGTCACCATGATGGTCGACAAGGTCCTGAGTCTCCCCGAAGGCGAGAGGCTTTACATCCTCGCCCCCATCGTGCGTGGCCGCAAGGGTGAATACCGCAAGGAGTTCGCCGAGCTCCAGAAGAAGGGCTTCCAGCGCGTCAAGGTCGATGGTCATTTTTATGAGATCGACAGCGTCCCGGCCCTCGACAAGAAATTCAAGCACGACATCGACGTGGTGGTGGACCGCCTCGTGGTTCGCCCCGATCTCGGCACGCGCCTGGCCGACACCTTTGAAACTGCCCTGAAGCTCAGTGAAGGCCTTGCCGTCGCGGAGTTTACCGACAAGCCGCTCCCTGCCTCGCAAACCACTGAGGACAGCGCCAACAAATCCAAGAACGATACCCATGAGCGCATCATCTTCTCGGAAAAATTCGCCTGCCCGGTCTCGGGCTTCACCATTGAGGAAATCGAGCCCCGCCTCTTTTCCTTCAACAATCCCTTCGGCGCCTGCCCTGCCTGCGATGGTCTCGGCACCGAACTGAAATTCGAGCCGGATCTTGTGGTCCCCGATACCTCCCTGTCGCTCCGCGATGGCGCCATCGCCCCCTGGTCAAAGGCCGGCGCCACCTCGCCCTACTACGCACAGACCCTCGAAGCGCTGGCCAGGCACTACAAGGCCTCCATGACAGCGCCGTGGAAAGACCTCTCCAAAAAGGTTCAGGACGCCATTCTTAATGGCACCGGTGACGACGAAATCACCATTACCTATGACGACGGCCTGCGCTCCTACAAAACCAAAAAACCTTTCGAAGGGGTGATCGGCAACATCGAGCGCCGCTGGCGCGAAACCGATAGCGCCTGGATGCGCGAGGAACTCGCCCGTTACCAGTCCGACCAGCCCTGCCGCGCCTGCAATGGCAACCGCCTGAAGCCCCAGGCCCTGGCCGTGAAGATCGACAAGCTCCACATCAGCCAGGTCGCCAATTTTTCCATTCAAGCCGCCAACACCTGGTTCACCGAGCTTGAAGCGAAGCTCACCGCCAAGCAACGCGAAATCGCTGCCCGCATCCTGAAGGAAATCAAGGCCCGCCTCAAATTCCTAGTGGACGTCGGCCTTGAATATCTCAATCTGTCGCGCGTCTCGGGCTCGCTCTCAGGCGGCGAAAGCCAGCGCATCCGGCTTGCCTCGCAAATCGGCTCCGGCCTCACCGGTGTTCTCTATGTCCTTGATGAACCCTCCATCGGCCTGCACCAGCGCGACAATGCCAGGCTTCTCGAAACCCTCATCCACCTCCGTGACATCGGCAACACCGTGATCGTCGTCGAGCATGACGAGGATGCCATCAAGCTGGCCGACTTCGTCGTCGATATCGGCCCCGGCGCCGGCGTTAACGGGGGCCACATCGTGGCCCAGGGAACGCCCGAACAGGTCATGGCCAACCCCGCCTCGCTGACCGGACAGTATCTGACCGGCATGCAGCAGGTGCCCATTCCCCATCACCGCCGCAAATGGGAGAAGAACCGTTCCATCCGCATCAAGGGTGCCCGCGCCAACAATCTCAAAAATGTCTCCGCCGAAATTCCCCTTGGCGTTTTCACCTGCGTCACGGGCGTGTCCGGCGGCGGCAAATCCACCCTGCTCATCGACACGGTTTACCGGGCGCTGGCCCGCAAGCTCATGGGCACCCGTGAGCCGCCCTCCGAGCATGACCGCATTGATGGCATGGAAAATCTCGACAAGATCATCGACATCGACCAGTCGCCCATCGGCCGCACCCCGCGCTCAAACCCCGCCACTTATACCGGCGCCTTCACCCCCATCCGTGATTGGTTCGCAGGGCTGCCCGAAGCCAAGGCCCGCGGCTATGAACCCGGACGCTTCTCCTTTAACGTCAAGGGCGGCCGCTGCGAAACCTGCCAGGGCGACGGCGTAATCAAAATCGAAATGCACTTCCTGCCCGATGTCTATGTCACCTGCGATGCCTGCCACGGAAAGCGCTACAACCGTGAAACGCTGGACATCAAGTTCAAGGACAAGTCCATCGCCGATGTGCTTGACATGACCGTCGCCGAAGCCGCCGAATTCTTCCGCGCCGTGCCGTCCGTGCGCGACAAGATGGATACGCTGGAGCGCGTCGGCCTCAGCTACATCAAGGTCGGCCAGCAGGCCACCACGCTTTCAGGCGGCGAGGCCCAGCGCGTGAAGCTCGCCAAGGAACTCTCCAAGCGCGCCACCGGCCGCACGCTCTATCTGCTCGACGAACCCACCACCGGCCTCCACTTCCACGACGTCAAGAAGCTCCTCGAAGTGCTGCACGAGCTGGTCAACCAGGGCAACACCGTCGTCGTCATCGAACACAATCTTGAAGTCATCAAGACCGCCGACTGGATCATCGACATGGGCCCCGAAGGCGGCGATGGCGGCGGCGAAGTCGTGGCCGTGGGAACCCCGGAGGAAGTAGCTCGCGAAAAAAGCAGTTACACCGGCCACTACCTCAAGGAAATCCTCAAACGCCGCGCCCCCAGTATTGAAGCGGCGGAGTAACCCGAAACTCCTCCCGTCACCCCTGCGAAGGCAGGGGTCCCGCTTTGGCTTCGACAAGCGTCGCCAGCGTGTCAATCGAATCGTGAAGATCTAACCAGTCCGGATTCATCTCTTCGATGATACGGAACTTCCATTCTCTCTTCCATTTCTTCAATTGCTTCTCGCGGCGAATGGCGTCTTCCATCGTATGGTGATGCTCATACCAAACGAGTAGTTTCACGTCATATGCAGCGGTGAAGCCGACGTAGCGCTCGTTCTTGTGATCGTTGACACGATTCCAGAGGCCGCTCGTCACCCCGACATAGAGTGTGCCGCGATAGCGGCTTGCCATGATGTAAACTGCTGGTGTTTTTTCCTCGCTCATAACCAGAATCTAGAGCTAGGCTTGAGGCAGTCAAGAGAGCGGGACCCCTGCCTTCGCAGGGGTGACGGAATGGGAGTTGCCAGCTTTCATGCCGTTCTGTGCGTCGTTAACATCACCTCAATTCCCAAAACCGTTTCTCTGCATATGTTTTACCGAGCCGTTCATCAAAACAGCCAATTGGATTTCAGCGATGCCCCTCTCTCAAGGAACCTTGCGCTCACAAGTCGGAAATACAATTTTGGAGAATGGCTGTTCTTAGCCGATTGACCGTACGCTGTCAAGGATTAATTTCCTCTTTAGTCTGAAGTGGTTAAGTTCATGTACATAGTTACAAGCGCCATACTGGATCACAATATTTTGCTCGCAAACAAATATCATTTCGCTTGTTACAGATTCAGAATCCGCTATTGGGGTGCCACAGAACAACAGTCAAAGGCACAACACGAATGTTAAACGGAATTATCCCCGCTTCATGGTCGGGCCATCTTCATGCCGCCCTGCGCATCATGACCGGTCTGCTCCTTCTTGAACATGGAACATCGAAATACTTCAATTTCCCAGCCACCGAGTATTTCGCCAATGGCGTCGAAGTTTTCTCCCTCATGGGCCTGGCTGGTGCGTTGGAAATTATCGGCGGCCTTCTGATTATCCTCGGTCTCTTCACCCGCCTTGCTGCTTTCATCTTGGCAGGCTTCCTGGCCGCCGCTTATTTCATCGGTCACGCGCCGAACAGTTTCTTCCCGCTGCTCAACAATGGCGATGCGGCCATCCTCTTCTGCTTCATCTTCCTCTATTTCTCCGCCGCCGGCGCCGGCCCCTGGAGCCTCGACACAAACCGGAAATAGTCCTCCCCTGCAAAACAAAAGGCCAGAAATTTTCCGGCCTTTTTCAGTCCCGCGCTTTCCGCAGCTTTGCCCAGTAGTCCAGCCGCTTCTTCACCTCGCGCTCAAAACCCCGCTCCGGCGGATTGTAATACTGCTCGCGGCCCATCTCGGCGGGAAAATAGTTCTGCCCGGAAAAGGCCTCCGGCTCGTCATGGTCATAGCGGTAGCCCGCCCCATACTCCTGTTCCCTCATCATCTTGGTGGGCGCATTCAGGATGATTTTCGGCGGTGCCAGCGATCCCGTTTCCTTGGCCCGCTTCATCGCTGCGCCAAAGGCCTTGTACCCGGCATTGGATTTGGGCGCGGTCGCGATGTAGATCGTCGCCTGCGCCAGCGCCAATTCCCCTTCGGGCGAGCCAAGAAAATCATAAGTGTCCTTGGCAGCCAGTGCCTGGTGAAGCGCGTCCGGATCAGCCAGCCCCACGTCCTCGATCGCCATGCGCACCAGCCGCCGCGCCAGGAACAGCGGATCCTCGCCCGCCGTCAGCATCCGCGCCAGATAATACAGCGCCGCATCGGGATCGGAGCCGCGCACCGACTTGTGCAATGCGGAGATCAGATTGTAATGCCCGTCCGCCGCCTTGTCATAAAGCGGCATGCGCTTTTGCACTGACTTGGCCAGGGCCTCGGAGGTCAGCGGCAAGGCCCCTTCCGGAATGCTGGAAAAAATTTCCTCCACCAGATTGAGAATGTAGCGCCCGTCCCCATCGGCCATGGCGATCAGCGCCGATAGCGCCTGCGCGTCAACCGGCAGCGGGCGCTTCTCGAACATTTCAGCCCGGGTCACCAGCGCCGTCATGGCATCGGCGTCTAGCCGGTTCAGAACGAGAACCTGCGCCCGCGAGAGAAGTGCGCCATTCAATTCAAACGATGGATTCTCCGTCGTGGCCCCAACCAGCGTGATCGTCCCGTCCTCCACATAGGGGAGAAACGAATCCTGCTGCGATTTGTTGAAGCGGTGGATTTCATCGACGAACAGAAGCGTGCCCCGTCCCTGCTCGCGCCTTATGCGCGCCTGCTCGAAAGCCTTCTTCAAATCCGCCACGCCGGAGAAAATCGCCGACATCTGTTCAAAGGCAAGCCCGGTTTCGCCCGCCAGCAGCCTTGCAATCGTCGTCTTGCCCGTGCCCGGCGGCCCCCACAGGATTATCGAGGGAATGCGCCCCGAAGCCAGCATGCGGCTGAGAACGCCGTCTTCCCCCGTCAGGTGCTCCTGCCCCACCACATCAGTCAGCTTCTGCGGCCGCAGCCTGTCGGCGAGAGGCCGTGGCGCCTCCTTGCCAAAGCCCGCCGCTTCGAAAAGCGTGCTCATCAGCGCAATGTCATCTGCAACTTGCGACCGCCCCGGTTGATCTGGATTTCCCAATAGCTTTCGTCAACAGAAACAGCCTTCTCCAGGTCTTCCACGCTGGCGATGGAAACGCCGTTCACTTCAAGCAGGATATCGCCCTTGCGGAAAAACCGCTTGGCCACGCCGCCCTTGATATCCAGCGCGATAACGCCGCTGAGGCTGGACGGCACGCCGAGTTCTTCCGCTACCGCCGGTGAAAGATTGGCCACCACCATTCCCTGCAGGGGATTCTTGCCTTCCATGAGAGTTTCGGCGCGATCGGTTGTTTCGGGCGCTGCCACAAGCTTGATGCTGGCCTCGCGCGCCTTGCCGCCCCGTTGATACTCGATGATCGACGCCTGCCCGATCTGCGAGGTCGCCACCCGGTAATTGAATTCCTTGGCATTTTCAATCGGATGTCCATCTAAGGCCAGAATGACATCCCCTTGCTTCAATCCGGCGGCAAGCAGCGGGCTGTCCGGATGAAGGCTCGCCACCAGGGCCCCTTCCGGCCGTGCAAAGCCCAGTGACTCGGCAATGTCGGCGGTCACGTCCTGAAGGTTTGCCCCGCTCCACGGCCGCAGAATCTTCGTGCCGCTTTCCGCCGACTGCACCACGGTTCTCACCATGTTGGAGGGTATCGAAAAGCCGATGCCGATGGAGCCGCCCGAGCGCGAGAAGATGGCCGTATTGATCCCCACCAGTTCACCTGCCATGTTCACCAGTGCGCCGCCGGAGTTCCCAGGGTTGATCGCCGCATCGGTCTGGATGAAAAACTGGTAATCGCTGATGCCCACTTGCGTTCGCGCCAGCGCCGATACGATGCCGCTCGTCACTGTTTGCCCGACCCCGAAAGGATTGCCGATCGCCAGCACCAGATCGCCCACCTCAAGATTGTCGGAATCGCCAAATGGCAGCGCCGCCAGTTCCTCGTCGCCTACTTCAATTTTGAGAATGGCCAGGTCGCTGCGCTCATCAGCCAGCAGCAGCTTTGCCTCGAATTCGCGCTTGTCGGCAAGAACCACGCGGATATCCGTGCCCCCGCGGATCACATGGTTGTTGGTCACGATCAGACCGCGCGCATCGACGATGACGCCCGAACCCAGCGAGTTCTCAACCTGCTTGCGCGGCCGTCCGAAATTGCCGCGTTCACCGAAGAACTGGCGGAAAAACGGATCGTTGAACAGTCCCTGCGCGGAATCCTGTGCCGCAAGGGTCTTTGAATAGACGTTCACAACGGCAGGCGCCGTGGTTTTCACCACCGGCGCAAAGGAAAGCTGCATTTGCCCAAGATTTTGGGGCACCGCTGTTTCCGCCAGCGCCGGCAGGCCGGACAGGGTGAGACAGGCAAAAGCCAATGTTACAAACAACCGCATATCAGCTCCAAATTCTCCAGACTATTCTATCAAGTCGCCTGCTTTGGCGATATGATGCACGTTACAAGAATATAGCACGAATCGCCGAAACACACCTTTTTTGCAAAGCTCTCCGATATGCTTAACGCCACGACAAATCTGACCTTTGAATCCGCCGCGGCAGCGTCCCTGGCCCTGAAGCCTGATGCGCCCCTGTTCTGCTTCAGCGCCCCGCAATTGCAGGCGCGCGCCCGGATTTTTCTCAAGGGTTTCCCCGGCAATGTAACATTCGCGGTCAAGGCCAATTCCTCATCTCAGGTAATCAGGGGCCTGGCCGATGCGGGCATAACGGCTTGGGACGTGGCCTCGGTTCAAGAAATGGCCAAGGTTGGCAAAGCGGCGCCAAATGCCCGCTTTCACTACCACAATCCGGTAAAGTCACGCCGCGAAATCACCGATGCGTTCAATCTCTACAAATGCCGGCGCTATGTCGTGGATTGCCGCGAAGAGCTGGCAAAAATTGCCGATATCATCGGCCCTGGGAAAGATATCGAGATCGCCGTGCGCTTTGTGCTGCCCCGCGATCGCGCCTCATCGGCCCATGACTTTTCCACAAAATTTGGCGCGCCCGACCATATCTGCGTCGAACTGCTCAAGCAGGTCGTGGCCCTCGGTTACACCCCCCTGCTCACCTTTCATCCCGGCTCCCAGGCCACGGATCCGAATACCTATGTACGCCACATTGAGGCCGCGGCGCGTATCGCCCGCACGGCGGACGTGGAGATATCGATGCTCAATGTCGGCGGCGGCTTTCCCGCCAACTATGTGCTGAGCCAGGCGCCTGAGCCTCCGGTATTTTTTGACGCCATTGACAAAGCCGTGCTCAAAGTCTTCGGCAAGGCGAAACGTCCTGCGCTGGAATGCGAGCCGGGCCGCGGACTGGTGGCAACCTGCATGTCCCTGCTCACCCGCGTCAAGCTGGTCTGCACCGATGGCGATGACATCTTTATCAACGACGGGGTGTATGGCAGCCTCATGGAATACATGCAGGTGCCGGATCTCGAGCCGCCTTTCCGGGTGATCCGCGATGGAAAACTGATTGATGGGCCCACCAAATCCTGGAAGGTCTTTGGCCCAACCTGCGACCCCCTCGACGTGCTGCCTCACCGGCTTGATATTCTCGCTGACCTGCGTGAGGATGACTACATCGAATTCGGCTCCCTTGGGGCCTATGGCCTTGCCACCATGACGAATTTCAACGGTTATGGCGGCAACGCCATCGTGAACGTGGATCATGCGCTTGCCCTGTAGCAGCGCCGCAGCCGGACATCACTGCCATGCGGGTGGCGATCTTGCCGCATTCAGCCGCCTGACTTAATCACTCAATATGCACGTTTCTTCCAATTTGCGCGGCATTGTCTGCATGATTCTGGCCAGCGGCACCTTTGTAGCCAACGACAGTTTCATGAAGCTCGTTCTCGCAGACACCCCGCCCCTGCAGGTGCTCCTGATGCGGGGCATGGCCGCCACCCTCTGGTGCCTGCCCCTGGTGCTCATAATGGGCTATGGCCGCGATATACCCCGCGTTCTCAACCCCTGGGTGCTGCTTCGCGCCGCATTCGAAATCCTCGCAGTCGTCAGCTTCATTCTGGCGCTCAACCACATGCCCATTGGCGATATCACCGCCATTTTCCAGACGTCACCCCTGCTGGTGGTCGCGGGCGTTTCGCTGATCTGGGGTGAACGGATTGGCGGCCTGCGTATGATGCTGATTGCATTAGCCATTACCGGCGCATTGCTGATAGCCCAGCCCGGCAGTTCCACCGCTTCGCCCTACGCCGCCTTTGGCATTCTTACGGCCATTGGTTCGGCCCTTCGCGATATCGTAGGCAAAAAAGTGCCCCACGACATTCCAGGCCTCGTAGTTGCACTGGCAACCATTATCGCCGTAATGGCCGTCGCCGGGTTTATCACGGCGTTTTTTGAGACTTGGGTTCCTCCGAGCGGTTCCAACATTCTCATGATGCTCGCAGCAGGATTGTTTCTGGTCGGCGGCCACACTTTCGTGTTCCTGGCTTTCCGCTTTGCCAGGGCGGCAGCAGTTGCCCCTTTCTACTATACTTTCACCCTGTGGGCCGTGCTCTCCGGCCTGATCGTCTTTGGCGATGTTCCGAATTGGCTCTCGGTTCTAGGAATGCTTCTCATCCTCACCAGCGGCCTCGCCAGCGTGGCCATGGACCAGCGCTGGCTAAAACAATAGGAACAGGTCCTATTGGGCGATCCCAAGGGCCTTCATGATCGGCAGCCTCTTGCCTTGGAAATCGACTGCCATTTCAAGCAGCGCGGCAAGATTTTCCTCCTTCGTCTCAACGGTTTTTCCGCCCTTTATGAGCCGCTGTCCTTGCGCATCCAATGAACCCCAGGCATCGGCTGCCCATTCAGCAGGGGTCTTCCGTGCCTGCTTGATCGATCTCAGAAACAACTGTTGAAAGCGCGTCACGCCGATGGCACCACCGATAAGCGGGCTGGCCAGAAACAGCGTATCCGATGAAAACTCTGCATTGGCCATTAGCCAGGCATTCAGGGCGTTGCTCGTCGGCTGCGCCAGCTTGCTCTGCGCCAGATCTTGCGTCGGGCACACGTGCCCCGAACCTATCAGCAGCGCAAGCACTTGCATGATCTGCGCATGGTTCTGCTTCGGCGGTCCCGCCAGCAGTTCCGCCCCGGTCTTGGGTGCGAAGCCGTTGCTTGCCAGAAGTTCCAGCACAGGCAGGAAGGCCTCTTCCTGCAGTTTTGTTTCACCCAATACCCCCATGATGCTGAGCGGCACCTCGGCCACCGGCGTCAGGAGGACAAACGAGCGCTCCTTGACGCGCGTTGCCTGCTCGTGCGGCGGCATCGGCCGTGCTCCCTTCACCCAGATATCCTTCCGGAATTGCTGGTTGACCATGTAGTCGCGCACCGACTCCTTGAGAATGGGATGCTTGATGTCATTCAACAGCTTCTGCTGGTCGGCGGTAAAATTCATCCCATCGTGATGTTCGATGAAATTGGATGATGCGGCGAAGGAAAGCTTGGCCTCCGACAGGTATTGCGCCACATCAGAGAATGGCATGGGCAGCCAGTCAGTGTTGAAATACTCATGCGCCACGTAATTGCGGTTCTGCTCCTTGATTTTCGCCAACCGGTCGGCCACCGCCGGGTTGGCTTTGAAATAGCCGGCTTTCGAATCCACCACGCTCTGCGCAAATGCGAGTGCCCCATCGACTTCGGAAAGGACGCCCGAGGCCTCGCTCGAAGCAAGGTCCGCATGCAGGTTCATGAGATGGCGCAACGGCATCGCCGCTGACCAACCCGGTGTCGAGTTGTAAGAAATATACAGTATGCCACCTATGGCCAGATGCTGGCGGGCGATCTTTACGATGACCCGGCGGTTGGCCTCGGAAACCCATGACCAGATGCCGTGCAAAACAATGATGTCAAAGTTCGGAAGATCATCGCGCACGGCCAGTTCTTCAAAAGAGGCGTCCAGCACCCGGATGTCTGCGCCCGAAGCTGCCGCCATATCCATGGCGTTTGCTGCCTGCGCCGGGTTGAAATCCGTTCCCCAGTATTCGCCTGGCACCGTTGCCGCATGGACGTTCAGTGACAGACCCTGCCCATAGCCCAGTTCCAGGTAGCGCAAGGGCCTCCCGACGCGATGGCTCTGCATTTTGGAAAGCAACGCAAACTCAAGCATGACCGGGGAAAGGTCGCGGTAATAGCCATGAGTGTAGCCAATGTCAGCCCGGTAGCCGAAGGTCCAATCGTCTGGCATTTTCTGGTCCCCCCAATGGGAAGCCGCATTCTCCTCCGATTCTAGGGGTGTCCAAAAGCGCAAAAGAAAGGGGCAGGATTTCTCCTGCCCTTTAAAGACTTTTGGTAATTGGCTGACTTACGCCGCGACAGCTTCCTTGGGCTCTTCGCCTGACTTCATCGAAGGGCCCGAATCCTTGCCCTTTTCGGAAGGATCACGATCCACGAACTCAATGACGGCCATCGGGGCGTTATCGCCAAAACGGAAACCTGCCTTCATGATGCGGGCATAGCCGCCCTGGCGGTCCTTGAAGCGCGCGGCGAGAATGTCAAAAAGCTTCTTCACCTGCGTTTCATCGCGCACCTGGCTCATGGCCTGGCGCCGTGCATGCAGCCCGCCCTTCTTGGCGAGCGTGATCAGCTTCTCGATCACCGGGCGCAAATCCTTGGCCTTTGGCAGGGTGGTGACGATCTGCTCATGCTTGATCAATGCCGCCGACATGTTGGCAAACATCGCCAGACGATGCGGAACCGTGCGGTTGAACCGGCGACCTCTAAAACCATGACGCATAACCGTTCTCCTTAAACCCGCCCGGCCTCGGCCAGGCGCTTAATTTCTCAATAGTGGGTTTCAAACTTCTTGGCGAGATCTTCGATGTTTTCCGGCGGCCAGTTCGGCACTTCCATGCCGAGATGCAGGCCCATCTGCGCCAGAACTTCCTTGATCTCGTTCAGCGACTTGCGGCCGAAGTTCGGGGTACGGAGCATTTCCGCTTCCGACTTCTGGATCAGGTCGCCGATGTAAACAATGTTGTCGTTCTTCAGGCAATTGGCCGAGCGTACCGAAAGTTCAAGCTCGTCAACCTTCTTGAGAAGGGCGGCATTGAATTCCAGTTCGGGACGGGCTTCTTCAAGCACAACCTTGGAAGGCTCGGCGAAGTTGATGAACACCGTGAGCTGGTCCTGCAGGATGCGCGCCGCATAGGCAACAGCGTCTTCAGGGGTCATCGAACCATCGGTTTCAACCGTCATGATCAGCTTGTCGTAGTCAAGAATCTGGCCCTCGCGGGTGTTCTCGATCTTGTAGGATACGCGGCGCACCGGGCTGTAAATCGAGTCAACCGGGATCAGGCCGATGGGCGCGTCTTCCGGGCGGTTGCGCTCGGAGGAAACATAGCCCTTGCCCGTGTTCACGGTGAATTCCATGCGCACTTCAGCACCTTCATCCAGGGTGCAGATCACATGCTCGGGGTTGAGCACATGAATGTCGGCGGTCTGCTGAATGTCGCCGGCGCGGACCACGCCCGGGCCTTCCTTGCGCAGCGAAACCCGCTTGGGGCCTTCCGCATGCATGGCCAGGGCGATTTCCTTGATGTTCAGAACGATGTCGGTCACGTCTTCGCGCACCCCGGCAATCGAGGAGAACTCGTGCAGCACGCCATCGATCTGAACCGACGAAACCGCAGCACCCTGAAGTGACGAGAGAAGAATGCGGCGCAGCGCATTGCCGAGCGTCGTGCCGAAACCACGCTCCAAAGGCTCTGCCACCATAGTGGCAACCTTGCGGCGTTCACGGCCCGGCTGGATGTCGAGCTTTGTTGGCCTGATGAGTTCCTGCCAGTTTTTTTGATTTACATGCATTTTGCTATCCCGTGGATTTCCCGGGTGGGCAGGAAAATGCCCTCCGGTTCTCAGCCTCTTTTACTGGGCTTCCCAAAGGAAAACCCATGACTAACCTGTTAGACGCGGCGCCGCTTTGGTGGGCGGCAGCCATTGTGCGGAATTGGCGTTACATCGCGGATCGACGTCACCTGCAGGCCGCAGGCCTGCAAGGCGCGTAAAGCCGACTCACGGCCCGAACCCGGACCGGTGACTTCAACTTCAACCGTCCGCATGCCATGCTCCATGGCGGCGCGGGCAACCTGCTCGCCTGCCATCTGGGCGGCGTAAGGTGTCGACTTCCGCGAACCTTTGAACCCGAGTTTACCGGCCGAGGCCCAGACAATCGTGTTGCCCTGGACGTCGGTGATGGTGATCATTGTGTTGTTGAACGATGAGTTGACGTGAACCACGCCGGACGAGATGTTCTTGCGCTCTTTGCGCCGCGGACGTGCTGCTTCTTTAGCCATGATCTGAGCCCTTACTTCTTCTTGCCGGCGATGGCCTTAGCGGGGCCCTTGCGTGTGCGTGCATTGGTGTGGGTGCGCTGGCCGCGAACCGGCAGGCTCTTGCGGTGACGGGTGCCGCGATAGCAGCCCAGATCAGTTAAACGCTTGATATTAATGGAAACTTCACGGCGAAGGTCACCCTCTACCATGTAATCGCGGTCAATCACTTCGCGGATTGCCAGCACTTCGGCATCGCTCAACTCGTTAACCCGCTTGGAATGGGGGATCTTGACCTTGTCCATGATCTCGACCGCGTTGACCGGACCGATTCCATGGATATAGCGCAGCGCAATGACGGCGCGCTTGTTGGTTGGAATATTTACGCCTGCAATACGGGCCACTCTGTTTCTCCTAAGCTTTCCAAGGACTTACCCTGTCCAAGGGCGCATTTCTGTTATAGTCACACCTGACGCTTCAATAGCGCAAAGCCGCGCTCTGGAAGGTTTCCCTCCCCAAGCCAGCTCATATGCAGACCAAGATTGTAGGGTTCAATAGGCTGGAATCGCTTACGCGTCAACCCGATTGACCAACAAAACTGGCCTAAATCCCATCAAGAATGCGGCCGATCGAGGCCGTCACCAGCTTGATGTCCGCCATCCCGTCCACCCCGTGCAAATTGCCCCGCTTGGCATAGTAGTTTACCAGGGGGGCTGTCTGCTTGTTGTAGACCGTCAGGCGGTCTCTTACCGTCTTTTCGTTGTCGTCGGCGCGCCGGGTGAATTGGGTTCCCCCGCACACGTCGCAAATTCCGTCCTTTTTCGGCTTGTCGAAACTGTCATGATAGCCCTTGCCGCACGAAGCACAGGTGAAACGGCCGGAAATGCGTTTAACCAGTTCCTCGTCCACGGCTTTCATTTCGATCACCGCATCAACCTTCTGGCCCCGCGCCGCCAGCATGCCGTCCAGGGCCTCCGCCTGGGCCGGCGTGCGGGGAAACCCGTCAAAAACCACCCCGGCCGTGATATCCGGCTGGTTCATCCGCTCGCCCACCACCGCCAGGATGACTTCGTCAGATACCAGATCGCCGCGGTCCATGATCGCCTTGGCCTGGAGGCCAACTTCACTTCCCGCCGCAACCGCCGCACGCAGCATGTCGCC
>JAEUMI010000223.1 GCA_016792825.1 Hyphomicrobiales bacterium | reverse complement strand
TCCCTGGCCGGCGGTTCCTGGTGGAATGAGAGCATGGACTGGACCACGCCGGGCCCCGGTGGCCTCATCTACAACGACCCCAATGTGCTCCACGCCATGCGCACCGAAGCCCAACCGCTCCTCGCCATCTGGTGCCTGTGGATGGGAAGCTGAGAGGAAACTACACGAGACGTGTTCCCTCTATTCTGTCTTCCCGGCGTAAGCCGGGACCCAGACTTTCAGCAGTTCAACGCGGCCAAGTGTGGGCCCCGACTTTCGTCGGGGTGACAGAGTAAGTTAGAATTTGACCCGCAATTCCTCCAGCCCATGAAAATGATAGCTATCCTTGTAATGCGGCGTCGCGCCCAGCGCTAATTTCGGCAGGCGCTTGAACAGTGTTTGAAAGGCAATCAGCATTTCCAATTTTGCCAATGGCGCGCCAATGCAGAAATGAATTCCGGCGCCGAAGCTTACATGCGGGTTTGGCTCGCGCGCCGGATTGAATTGGTCGGGCTCCGCAAAGCGGGCAGGGTCGCGATTGGCGGCCCCCAGTAGCAAACCCACTTCCTCGCCCTTCCTGAATTTGATTCCGCCATATTTCAAATCTTCCAGCGCATAGCGCGTGAACAGGTGCAGCGGCGCATCAAAGCGCAGAATTTCCTCGATGAAGCTTTCGCTGACCGGCTCCTTCACCCCATGCTCAAGCAGGGTTTTAACCCCATTGCCGATGGCATGCACAGTGGCCTCATGGCCCGCATTGAGAATAAGAATGGCCGTGGTGATAAGCTCGTTTTCCGAAAGCTTTTGCCCCTCGGTTTCCGCCCTGATCAGGGCCGAGAGCAGGTCATCGTTCAGATCCTTGCGCCGCTCCTTCACTAGCCCGCGCATGTAATCGCTGAAGGCCACAGTGGCCGCAACGGCGGCGTCCTCCACCGCCCGGTCCCGCCGTGCCATGTACATGGCCACCATGTCATGCGACCAGCTCAAGAGCTGATCTGCCTTATCCGTAGGCACGCCCAGCAGCTCACAGATCACGATGATCGGAATGGGCGTGGCAAAGGCGGGCAGCAGGTCAACTTCACCCTTAGCCTCAAAGCCGTCGATCAACCGGTTGGAAAGACTCTCGATTTTGGGCCGCAGCCGTTCCACCTGGCGTGACAGGAACGCCCGGTTCACCAGCCCGCGCAGCCTTGTGTGAACCGGCGGCTCAAGCTCCAGCAGGGAGTGCTGCTCGAAATCATAGAAAGGTTTGAGCCGCGGTGGAATGTCGGCCAGGCCCAGTTCCTCGCGCGTCGCCACATGAAGGATCTGCCGCCCGAAGCGCCGGTCGCGCAGCAGCGCGTTCACGTCTTCATGCCCGGCAAAACACCAGTAGCCATATTGCTGCCATTTGAATGCTGGCACCTTCCGGCGCAGCTCATGGTAGGTGGGGTAGGGATTTTCATAGAACTGCGCCGCGCGCGGGTCTAGGTCTACGCTTCGGCTGTTGGAATCTATCTTCATGGGAACTAGTTTAGCTGAAATGAAAGTCTATATCAGTGTCGATGTTGAAGGCGTGGCCGGAATAACCCATTGGGACGAGGCCGAAAAGGGCCATGCCGACTGGGCCGAATTCCGCGAGATTATGACCCGTGAAGCCATCGCCGCCATAGACGGAGCGCGTGCTGCAGGCGCCACCGAAATCTGGGTGAAGGACGCCCATGACAGCGGGCGTAACCTGATTACCCCCATGTTACCGGCGGATGTGACTCTGATCCGCGAATGGTCAGGCCATCCCTACAGCATGATCCAGGAACTGGATGAAAGCTTTGCCGCCCTTGTGATGATCGGCCACCATGCCGGCGTGGGCTCCGAAGGCAACAGCCTCGCCCACACATTGAACACCCGGACCCACATGATGACGCTGAATGGCAAACCCGTTTCCGAATTCCGCCTCTGCGCCCTGGCGGCGGCAAGCCTGGGTGTTCCCGTCGCCTTCATCAGCGGCGACAAGGCCCTGATGGAAGAGGTGGAGCAAACCAACCCGCATATCGGCAGGCTGGCCGTGAAGGAGGGGCGGGGCCAGTCCACCATCTCCATGACGCCACTCGCCGCGCAGAATGCCATCCGGGCGGGGGTCGAGAAATCCTTGCGCGGAAAACTGAAGGATTGCCTGTTGCCACTCCCGGAAAAATTTACCCTGGACCTCACCTATGTGAGCCCGGCCATGGCCTACGAAAAAAGCTTTTACCCGGGCTGCAAATATCTCGGCAACCGCACCAACCGCGTTGAAGCCGCCACCATTTTCGATGTGATGCGGGCGCTCCGTTTCATAAAATAGAATTGGGATTGATGACCAACGAACATACTTCACATAAGGAATTCATTTTCCTTGTCGCCCTGCTCACTGCCCTTGTGGCCATGTCGATTGATACCATGCTGCCCGCCATCGGCACCATGGCCAGCGAGTTTGGCGTGTCCGATCCCAACCAGCGCCAGTACATCATCGGCACGTTTTTTGCCGGCATGACCATCGGCACGCTGCTCTCCGGGCCCATATCGGACAGCACCGGGCGCAAGCCCGCCATATTTGCGGGCCTCCTCATCTATGCCGCGGGCTCGCTGCTCTGCCTGTTCTCGACCAGTTTCGAAATGCTGCTGGCCGGCCGCGCCCTGCAGGGCGTCGGCGCATCGAGCCCGCGAATCGTCTCCATGGCCATGGTGCGTGACGGGCAGGGGGGTGCTGCCATGGCCCGCATCATGTCTTTCGTCATGTCGGTCTTCATGCTTGTGCCCATCCTCGCGCCGTCCATCGGCCAGCTCGTGCTCTTCATCGCAAGCTGGCGCATGATTTTCGTGGGCTTCCTGGCCATGGCCGTCATTGCCGCCATTATCCTCCAGGTCCGCCAGGAGGAAACCTTGCCCAGGGAAAAGCGCGTGGCCTTCTCCGCCGGCAACCTGTTCCGCTCGGCGGTTCAGTTTTTCCGCTTTCCGGCGGCCTGGGGCTACACTGTTTCCGTGGGCTTCGTCTTCGCCTCATTCATCTGTTATCTCGGCACCTCGCAGCAGATATTTGCCGAGCAATACGCGCAAGGGGAGTGGTTCGCCGTCTGGTTTGGTGCCTTCGCCGTGGCCATTGCCTTCGCCATGATCTTCAACGGCCGCATGGTCATGCGCCACGGCATGCGC
>JAEUMI010000205.1 GCA_016792825.1 Hyphomicrobiales bacterium | reverse complement strand
TCATCTCTCGGCCGCCTGCCAGGTCCGCGCCACGGCGCGGAAACATTTTTCCGGACAAGGCGATTTGCTTTTGGTGGCTGTCACGGAGGAGGCGCTGGGCCAAAGCCTGAAATGGGAAGCCTCGCGCGGCGGCGAACTGTTTCCCCATGTCTACGGCACCTTGCCCCTCAACGCCGTGAGCGAAGTCATGCTGCTGCCGCTGGTGAACGGTGCGCATCGGTTTCCCGACAGGATCTCTTCATGAGCCTGCACAGTTTTGGCTTCAGGGTGCTGCGCCCCGTGCTCCACTGCATGGACGCGGAGGCGGCCCATGGCCTGACCATCAAGGCGCTGAAGACAGGTTTTGGCGGCAGCGCTGCAATCAGCGCCCCTGCAAACCTTGTATCCTCGTGTTTGGGTCTGGGTTTTCAAAATCCGCTGGGCCTTGCCGCCGGCTTCGACAAGAATGCTGAAGTGCCGGACGCCATGCTGGCCCTTGGCTTTGGCTTTGTCGAAGTGGGAACCGTAACGCCACGCCCGCAGGAGGGAAATGCCCGTCCGCGACTGTTCCGCCTGGGTGAAGATCGCGCCGTGATCAATCGCCTGGGCTTCAACAATGAAGGCCATGCCGCTGTTCTGGAAAGATTGCACCGCCGCAAGCACAAACCGGGGATTCTCGGCGTCAACATTGGGGCCAACAAGGATTCGACTGATCGCGTTGCCGATTATGTTGCGGGGATCAACGCCTTTTCCGAAGTTGCAAGCTATTTCACCATCAACATCTCCTCGCCCAACACGCCGGGCCTGCGCAATCTGCAGTCCGCCGCGGAATTGCCAGCACTGCTGACACGTTTGAACCAGGCGCGCCAGACGCAAACGCGTCAGGTGCCCATGCTGCTCAAGATTGCCCCTGACCTTGAAGCAGATGAGATGCAAGCCATCGCCGAATGCTGTCTTGATGCCGCGGTGGATGGCGTCATCATCTCCAACACCACACTTTCGCGGCCGGAGCTTCGTTCGCTTCATGCGAAGGAAACCGGCGGGCTTTCCGGTGCGCCGCTCTTTGAACTTTCGACCCAGCAGCTGGCGCGTTTTTATCTGCTCACCCAGGGAAAAATCCCGCTGATCGGCGTGGGCGGCATTGCCAATGCGGATCAGGCCTGGAGCAAGATTTGCGCCGGCGCCTCGCTCCTGCAGCTCTATTCAGCCCTGGTTTTTTATGGCCCGCAGCTGGTGCAGGAAATCCTGGCTGGCCTCTCACGCAAACTGGCGGTGAAAAATTTTGTCACGCTCAGCCAGGCTGTAGGAACCTCAGCCGAACGAATTGCTCACCAAAGCCCACCCGGCAGGTAACGCGCGAAAATTTCCGCCGAGATTTTCTTTTCCTGCAGCCGGTCCAGGGCATAGTCAAAGGCCATCACCGTGTCCCGGTCCTCGCGCCGGGTGAGGAAGGAAAGATTGTTGCTGAAAAACTGCCGGTCCACGAAGGCGCCATCCAGCGGCTTGCAGCAGCCGCGCGAAGAACTGCCCGCCAGCCAGTAGATCAGCCGCAGGCCGTCACCGAAGGAAACATCCAGTGCCCCGGTGCGCAACGCCTCATACATTTCCGCTTCACCGGGGAAACCCGTGAGGGTCGAGCGCGAATAGTATTTTTCCAGCCACGCCCCATGGCTCGAATTGGTGACATAGCCAATGCGCCGTCCCGCCAGGCTGCGGATGTCGCTGCCGCGCAGCTGGCTGCCCGCGCGCACGGCAAAGCGCCCAAGCGACCAGAAATAAGGCCGCGTCATCGCTGCCTTTTTCAACACCGTCGCGTCGATCCTCAGGCCGGAAACGATGGCATCGCCTTCATTGTTGAGAAGTGCGGGAAGAAGCGCGTTGAAGGGCTTGGCGACGACCGTGCAATTTGCCTTCAGTTCCGCGCAAGCTGCGAGAGCGAGGTCAACCGAAACACCAGCCGCCTTGCCCTCCGGTGTTTCATAGCTGAAGGGCGGAAAATCCCGGTCGGTCAGGAGGCGGATGTTTCGCTGAGCAAAGCCGGTGGGGGGCTTCGCAAGACTGTCGATATGCCGGAATAGCGGAAACACCGGGGCCGCCGCTTCCTGGGCCGCGGCGTGGCCTGACACAACCAGTGAAAGAGTGAGAAAAAGAAAATACACGCAACGAGGCGTTGTGCATCGCTTCCTGTCTCGCTTTATTTGAAGTGTTGGAGAGGCCATTTTCCATCCAGGGGCGTTTGGTGCGGGATCAAGGGGTTGAGTGGCGTAGCGTTGCTACATCGCCGTCTATTGGTGGTGCAACAACGGATTCCAAATTAGCTTCAGACGCGCCCGATGTCTTGCCCCATTTATCACGTGTGGATTTGGAAGACACGCTCCAGCGCCTGCCGCCGCAAGCCATGCGGCGGGTCTTGCGCCACGGCGTAGTGCCTGTTGCCTGGCAGCCCGATCATGCAGTCTACGCCATTTGTGGCCCCAAAGGAGAGCATTTCGCCAGACGCCATGGCCTGCAGGTGATGGCCCGCGTGGCCCCTGCCGAGTTTCACTTCGCGGTGCGCCGGATCTGGGGCCGGAAGATCCTCGCCAGGGCCACCCACGGCCTAGCTGCAACCCGGCCGCAATTCTCGGCCCGAAAGCGCCTTACCCTGGCACAGGGAGCCATGCTTCTCATTTTGGCCCTGTGCCTTGGGCTGATCTCGGCCTACCTGCCGCTCAGCGTCCTTTGGGTCGCGGCCAGCGCCGCCCTTGGCCTTTTCTTTCTCTCGGTGATCGCCCTGCGCCTGTGTTGCCTGCTTCCGGTTCCAGCCGCCAGAGGAAGAAGCCTGGAAGAACTGGGAGACGCGGAGCTGCCCGTTTATTCCGTGCTTGTGCCGGTTTTCCGGGAAACCTCGGTTCTTCCCCAGCTCCTCCGCGGCTTGTCCGGCTTGAACTATCCGGCCTTATGTATCAAACGCACCAAGGTGCGCTGTGAGGCGGGTTCTAATCGCCTCAGCTCTGCTGTTTGGCGGAGCGTGGAATTTCCCTCAGATAGACGAACGGGCCGACGTCCGATGGCTCTCTCAGCCGAAAATTGAATTTAATACCCTTTTCATCCTTACTGACCTGTTCGGATTCAAGCTGAATGATGAACCCCCGTTCAAACTTATTCCCAAAAACATCATTGAAAGTAATTCGACCGTACATGATGCACAACAATTTTCCCAATGCCACAGCAAGGTATTCAGCCTTAGAAAGAGAGACTTGTTTCTTGGTTGGGTCGGAATCCAAAATGAGGCTATCGGTCGGGTGAAGGCCCATGGCTTTAAATTCATTTGTATCGACATAGATAGGGTCTGTCGGCAAAACTTCACAGACTGTCTGCCTGATCGCCACTCCAGTTATGAGGGCTGCCGACTTCCCCTTATTAGTAAGGGTGATTTCGACGTTCAGGCCATCCTCAGCCCTAAAGCTAATCAGCTTAATGTTGGTTATTTGAAGGTCCGGGCCTTGGGCAACATGCAAAGCACGACGGTCTTGCTGCAACGCTTGAGACTGAAGGGTATTGGATATGATAGCGGCATCGGCGGCGCTTTTGCTGATAGCCCGCTGCTGTTTCATTTCACTAAGATTGGCTTGCAAGAAAAACACACCGATAGCAGTCAATACAGTGCCCACGATGCCAAGAATCAGAAGCCAAAAGGTCCACCTGGCAACAGCGTTTTGAGCTACAAGATCATAATCGGCACGCTGATTCTCATAGCTGGTTTTTACAATTTCATTTACGCATGCTTGCAAAGCAGAAAGATCGGTCATCGTGCAGCGATCCGCTATTTGGTTCTCGGTATTGGCTGCATATTCGCGGGCGCTATAACTTGCGGTAACGGCTTCCTCGGTATTTGAGGCCGATATATTCCAAACTGCTAACAATATTAGGCAAGGAACGGCAATCGCAAGAGCTACGTTTACGGCTGTAGTGATTGGACCCCAATTGCTGTCAGACATTGGACAAGAAACGCCGCTGAAAATTCCCCACGGATGATCTTATGAGCTAAGTGGCGGCGTGTCTCTTGGATTCAGGTCAGCCTCAGTTCCGTTGTCCCGATAGCCTGCATACACTGCAACAGGAATGCAGCCGAAAACCCGCCACGGCTGATCTTGTTATTCAGGTTCCGGTCTGTCTCCTCAACGCCTATCCGCGCCAGCTTTTCAGCCAGTTGGGCATAGGTGACACCCTTCCGTTTAAGCTCACCTTTCAGGATGTTTTTGGCCAAATCCTCAAATTCGACGTTTACTGGGTTGTTTTTGCGAGTCGTTTCAGTCACTTGGGCACCTCATAAATATCACCATATATGATGATATAAACCCTTGCATTTGATTATGCAAGCCTCTATATACGATGTACAACATCATCGGATATAGTGATATGAGCCAGCATTTCCTTCTTTCAGCCGCTTCCCGCACCCTCTCCCTCAGGGGCATCTATCAGATGGGGGAAGCCAAGGCTTATGAGACTTTCTGCCAGATGCGCTGGGATGGCGGGCAGGCCACTTGCCCCCGGTGCGGCTGCCTGGACACCTATCACATTTCGACCCGTCGCAAGTTCAAGTGCAAGGGCTGCAACTATCAGTTCTCGGTAACGTCCGGCACCATCTTTGCCAGCCGCAAAATGTCCTTCACCGATTTGCTTGCCGCCATCTGCCTCATCGTGAACGGTGCCAAGGGCATTTCAATGATCCAGATGAGCCGTGACCTTGATTGCCAGTACAAGACCGCTTTCGTCTTGGCTCACAAAATCCGCGAGGCAATGGGTTCTGATCGCCCTGCAATGCCCTTGGAAGGCGATGTTGAGGTGGACGGCATGTACAACGGCGGTTACGTGCGCCCTGCAAACCTGAAAGAAGATCGGGTTGACCGCCGCCTTGCCGAGAACCAGACAGGCAAGCGCCGCGTGGTTGTAGCCTTCCGGCAGCGCAAGGGCCGTACCCTGCCTTTCGTAGTTCGCTCGGAGTCAGAAGGCGTTGAGCTTGCCATGCAACACGTAAGCCGGATGGCCACCATGCATGCCGATGAAGCCACTCATTGGGATCGCCTGCATGACGGCTGGCAAGTTGGACGCATCAACCACAGTGAAGCCTACGCGACTCTGGAAAGCTGCACCAACCAAGTTGAAAGCTACTTTAGCCGCTTGCGCCGGATGATCCGTGGCCAGCACCATCATGTTTCAGCCCGTTACCTCCACCAGTACGCCAACCACGCGGCTTGGCTGGAAGATCACCGGGGCTTGCCAAATGGAGAACTTGCTGGACGGGTTGGCGATCTGGCTTTGACGCACCCGGTTAGCCGGAATTGGAAGGGTTATTGGCAGAGCGGCAAATAACTATTCTATTGTTATGCTGACTAGCGTCACTGCTTTTCTTTCCGGGTTTATTTCGTACAAGACAACAACTACCGGAAGCCTTGCAATCGGAGGAGATTGATAAACCCACAATCCAAGTGGATTACCGTCTAAGCTCTCTCCTCCAGAATACGGGTCGTATTTAAGGGATGCGTCAATGCAGTCGAGCAGTTCCCAGCACGGTTCGTGCTTTGCCGCGTGCTTGTAAAATAAACTCTCGAAATTCTCCGAGTAGTTTACCGCCCAAGGGGGCCTTTCCTCCGCTGGTCTTATCCTCAAGTTGCTTTACCTCTGAAGCCGCCCATTCCTTAGATTTTTCGGAAACTTCGATTGGGAATATTTGGAAAACAGATTTATATTCGATTATGTCGCCAAATTCCACCATATCCCATGCACGGTTATGACTAAATTCGCTAATCGTCTTTGCGGAATTTGCGTCACAAACAAATTCTATAACCTCATCGAGTAAAGCTAACTCGTCCGCTGACAGACGATTCGTATCTGGCTTAACTTTAGCAGAGAACTGTTTTTTCAAATATCCAAAATAGTTGACTCTCGTTATTTCAAGAGCGCCGACCCTTTGCAGTTCCGACAAAGTGCCTAGCAATTGCTCACAAGTCGGGCCAAGCGGCCTTTTGCGATAAGTTGACCCTGTGATTGAATCACCAACATTTGCATATCTTAGCATGTCAGAGAAATAGAGCACCTTGTGCAACTTAATTGCTCCAAGATTGGAAGGATCGCATTTTGCACAAACATGCAAAATAACAGCTTTCAGCTTTTCCTTGTCAAAAGACATGACTCATCCTTTCCTGCCCCCACTACAGAATATCTAACATAACCCGGACAGTTGTTCAAGCCTTTGATTTATAAAGAAAATATTGATTCAAATTCAAAGACTTACGACTATTTTCCTTTGATATGGGACCACACTATCGCCGTCCCTGCCTTCTTAACCCGCTCAACCTTCCGCACCTTCTCCCACCGCCGCATGACTTGGCAGACCCGATAGGCGATTGCCTTCCGCATGTACCTGTCTGTGGCGTCAAGGTTCTTCTCCTTGATGACGTACAGGGCAATGTCCTTGGTTGAGATGGGGCTGGCTTCCGCCAGTGCGGCCAAGCAGAGCCTTGGCAGCTCATGCCGGGGGAATAGTTGCACCAGTTCCATGTAGGTTGTCACCTTGGGGCCCCGGGCTTGGAACACCCTCTCGGTGGCTATGATGGCCGACAGGTCACGGCGGGCCTGCTCCAGGTCGCGCTCTAGGCTTCCGATGTAGGACAGGATTTCCTTGCGCTTATCAGCAAGGTTTTTGAAAATGTAGGATTCCGCCATGCCCCCTTATATGCTAGAAGGCGGACATGATCTTGGTGCGTTTGATACATAAGGCCGGAACTATCCCCGTGAAAAGCTTGAGATCAAAATCATCGTTGAGGAGTTTGATACAAATCTCCGCCGGGCGCTGGAGAAGTTCGATCTGCCCTCCCACATTGAAACCATCGTTGTGCCGCAAGGCCAGCCCCAGACAAAGCCCCGGGCCCTGAACTACGCCCTGCAATTCTGCCATGGCAGCCTGCTCACCATTTATGATGCCGAGGATGTGCCGGAACCCAATCAGCTGCGCGAGGTAGCGCGGGAGTTTTCCAGCGCGGATGACAGGCTGGCCTGCCTGCAGGCCCAGCTCACTGCCTACAATCCCAACGAAAACTGGTTGAGCCGGCAATTCACCACCGAATATGCCACGCTCTTTGGCCTGATATTGCCGGCCCTTGCGACCCGGCGCCTGCCCCTCACTCTGGGCGGGACGTCGAATCATTTTCGCACCCGCATCCTGCGGAACATCGGCGGCTGGGATGCCCACAATGTGACCGAGGACGCGGATCTGGGCCTGCGCCTGGCGCGGCTGGGCTTTCGCACCGGCGTGGTGCAAAGCCTCACTTACGAAGAGGCCAATACCCAACTCGGAAATTGGCTGAGCCAGCGGGCCCGCTGGCTCAAGGGCTTCATGCAGACCTGGCTGGTGCATATGCGCCATCCCCTGCGCACGGTGCGGGAACTCGGCCCCAGCGGATTCTGGATCTTGCAGGCCTTGACCGCCGGGATTTTTTTCTCCGCCCTGTTTCATCCCTTCCTCCTCGCCCTCTCGCTATGGGCCTTTGTCGTAAATCCGCCCCACGCCTCGGCGGCGACCATGTTCCTGGCGGGACTGAATTTGGAGGTCTTTGTGCTGGGTTATGGCGTGGCCATGCTGGCGGGCGCCAAGGCCCTGCGCCGGCGCGGCCTGAAAGGCTGGTGGTTCACCATCGCGACGATGCCAATTTACTGGCTGCTCATGTCCATCGCCGCCTGGATGGCCCTGTGGCAATTCATTTTCACGCCCTTCCGGTGGAACAAGACCGAGCACGGATTGTCGAAGCTGCAGGCCTAATGGCCACCATCCGTGCCTGCGGAAGGTTTGCGCATCAGCGGCAGCAGGAGCACGCAAATCTATTGGTGTTTCTTATTTCCTGTATAATGTTCTGACTTGGGTCGAACCTCCAGTCTTAAGGAAACGGACGCACAAAAATGGGCCTGTTAGTTGCCGTCATCGCAGTGTTGCTCATCATCTATTTGGCCACGGTTTCTCCCGGCTTCCGCATTGTGCTCCTTGTCGTGTTGGCCGCTGCACTTCCGCTGGCCTACCTCTGGTACCTGCAATCGGAAAAGCAAAGTGCTGACAATGAAAGCAGGCTCACCATTGCCAGGAGTCTGGTGAAGCCAACAGACTTGGAAATGACTGATTCCAGACTGTCTCCGCCGTCCTATCCGGGACTGACCTTGTGGAACATCTATGGGGTCATCAAGAACAACTCAAATTATGATGTTGAAAGCATAGCGCTGACCATCGAAATCACGAATTGCGACGCAACCGACAGCAACTGCGTTGTTGTCGGAACTGGTGTGGCGCGCCGGGACTTCCTCAGAATACCGAAAGGCCAGGCCAGGGCGTTCGACGTGAATTTTTCCCTGGAGAATTTGCCCAAGCTGGAAAAATGGAAATGGCGCATCACGGATTGGCTGATTGAGGCGAAGGATCCGGAATAAGACAGGTTGCCAGCGTGCAACGGATTTTGGAGCGGGCGATGGGAATCGAACCCACGACATGCAGCTTGGGAAGCTACCGTTCTGCCACTGAACTACGCCCGCGTAGGGCCGATGCTAGTCGGAGCTATTGCTCCCGTCCAGCCCCTTACCGCTTGCTCGGATCATAAGGCCTGAAATGTGGCAAACCCCTTGGCACCATACGCTACCCCTTGCAAAACCGCCCTATCCGGTTGATCGTCGAAGCTCTCAGTTGATTGATGACTGACAAGCAAGCAAAGGGTGATGCATGAATCTCTCAGTCATTGGAGCCGGTTTTGGACGTACCGGAACACTTTCCATGAAACTGGCACTGGAAACACTTGGACTTGGCCCTTGCCATCACATGGCAGATGTCCTTTCCAACCCTGACCAGTTGGCGAAATGGCGAGAGGTGGCCCAAGGTGGAGTGCAGAATTGGGATGACCTGCTGAATGGATACAATTCCGCCATTGACTGGCCGTCTGCCTACTACTGGCGGGAGTTGGCTGAGCATTACCCGAAGGCTAAGGTCATCTTGACGGTGCGCAGTCCTGAAAGCTGGTACAAAAGTTTCGCCAGCACCATTTTAGAAACTACTGGGCCTGACAGCAACCCACAGTCATTTGGCGTCAGGATCATCCGGAACAAGATATTTGGTGGCAAGCCTGAAGACCGGGACCATGCCATTTCAGTTTACCGGAAAAATACGTCCGACGTTCGGGCAGCCTTTTCAAGTGATCGGCTGCTTACCTATCAGCTTGGAGACGGCTGGGAGCCCCTATGTCGGTTCCTGGGTAGGCCCATTCCAGACATTCAATTCCCCAAGAACAATTCAACCGAGCAATTCAGAGAACACATTCTCAAAAAGTAGCCCGACGATTCCCATTCGTAGTGGCCAACAAACGTAAAGCGGTTATCCCCCTGAAAATATTCTTGGTCGCCTCAGCCCTTGGGAAGCTACCGTTCTGCCACTGAACTACGCCCGCGTTCACACAATGCTAGTCGGAGCTATTGCTCCCGTCCAGCCCCTTACCGCTTGCTTGGATCATAAGGCCTGAAATGCTTCGACAGCTTCAGGCCCTGCCGCTGGTAGTTGGAGCCAATGCCCTGGCCATAAACCTGTGACGGCACTTCGGTGAGCGGTTCATAGACAAGCCGTCCGATGATCTGCCCGTCCTCCAGAATGAATGGCACCTCGTGCGAGCGCACTTCTAGAACGGCCCGCGCCCCCTCGCCATGGCCTGAGCTGTGGCCGAAGCCCGGATCGAAGAATCCGGCGTAGTGTACGCGGAACTCGCCGACCAGCGGATTGAACGGGACCATTTCCGCCGCGTGCGTCGGCGGCACCCGCACCGCCTCCCGCGAGGCGAGAATATAGAACTGGTCGGGGTCAAGCACGAGGGACCCCCGCTGCCAGATGGGCTCCCAGAAATCAGAGGCCTCAAGCCCCGCCTTCTTGTCCACATCGACCAGGCCCGAATGGCGCTTGGCGCGGAAGCCCACCGGGTTTTCCTTGTCAGCCCCCGACAGATCAATGGTCAGCGCCAAGCCATTGTCGATATTGACTTGTCCTTCCGAGATCAGGCCCTCATTGGCATGCAATGCCCGGATGATGTCATCGGACGCCAGCGAGGCGCCGGCCCGGAAGCGGATCTGCGAAAGCCTGGAACCGGTGCGCGCCAGGATGGAAAAGGTGCGCGGCGATATTTCCGCATAGAGCGGCCCGTCATAGGCCTCGGGCACCTTGTCGAACTCCTGGGCGTAATCGGCAATTACCCGGGTGAAGATGTCAAGCCGGCCCGTGGAGCTCTTGGGGTTGGCCGCCGCCGAAACACCCTTTGGAAGCTTCAGCGATTCAAGCAGTGGCACGATGTAGACGCAGCCCGTTTCCAGCACCGCCCCATCGCTCAGGTTGATCCGATGCAGAACAAGGGATTTGAGCCGCTGCTCCACCGTTGACTTGGGGCCGGGCAGGAATGAAGCCCGCACCCGGTAAGCCCATTCGCCAAGGCGGAGATCGAGGCTGGCCGGCTGAATCTGGTCATCATCAAGGGGCCGGCCCGGATTGATCAGGCCTTTGCTGCAATAATCAGCGATAAGGCGGGCAGGCAGGATGCCCTGGGGGATGGCTAATGTGCGTGTCATGGGTCTATTGGCGGATTTCCGGCCTATTTCGCAAGGGGGAAACTCATATAGTGGAAAACCCCCGTCAGTAAGCTACATTGTTGTCCATGTATCACCGCACGACCCGCAATATCCGCATTCACGTGCAGCCGCAATTTCTCGAAGGCCAGTCACGGCCCGACGAAGCAAAATTCGTCTGGGCCTACACCATCACTGTGGAAAACCAGGGGGCGGAAATCGTAACGCTATTGTCGCGCTACTGGAAAATCACCGATGCCTTTGGGCGCGTTCAGGAGGTCCGCGGCGATGGCGTGGTGGGCGAGCAGCCAACGCTCAGGCCCGGCGAGAATTTCCAGTACACCTCGGGCTGCCCGCTTTCCACCCCCAGCGGCTTCATGGTTGGCAGCTATCACATGAAGAACCAGCACGGCGAAACCTTTGAGGTCGATGTCCCGGCCTTCTCCCTCGACAGCCCCTATGGCGAACACAGCGTGAATTGAAAAAATGAAAAATGACTATTCGGCCCAAGCCATGCTTGCGGAACTCGTGGGCTTTGACACCACCAGCCGCGATGGCAACATTCCCCTGATCGAATTTGTCGAAAACTATCTCGACAGTTGGGACGTCACGCATTTCCGCGTGGATTATGAGGCGGGAAAGAAAACCAACCTCTTCGCCACCATCGGTCCTGACATTGCCGGCGGCATTGTATTGTCGGGCCATACGGACGTGGTGCCGGTTGACGGCCAGGCATGGGCCAGCAATCCCTTTGAACTCAACGAGCGGGGCGGCCGCCTCTATGGCCGCGGCACCTGTGACATGAAGGGCTTCATCGCCGTGGCCTTGGCACTGGTGCCGCAGTTCAAATCAGCCAATCTGAAAACGCCAATCCACCTCGCGCTGTCCTGCGATGAGGAGGTGGGCTGCAAGGGTGTCAGGCCGTTGGTAGCGCACATCCGCGACCACATGAAAAAGCCTCGGGCGGTGATTGTGGGCGAGCCCACTTCCATGCGGGTGGTGAATGCCCACAAGGCGGCTCTCACCTTCTCCACCGAAGTGACAGGCCACGAGGCCCATTCGAGCCTTACCGACCAGGGCGTGAACGCCATCATGGTGGCAGGCGAGCTTTTGGGCGAGATCAACCGCATTCGCGAGGATTTGACGGTGCGCCGCGATCCCTCGCAGCGCTTCAACCCGCCCTATTCAACCATCCATGTGGGCGTCATCGAAGGCGGCACCGCCAAGAACATCATCCCGCGCCACTGCTCCTTCCAGTGGGAAACCAGGCTCCTGCCGCTGGCCGATCCAGATGAAGTGCCTGCCCGCTTTGAAAAATATGCCGCCAGCCTTGAGCCTGCCATGAAGAAAATCGCGGCCGGCACGGGCATCAACAACCGCCAAACCAATACCGTGCCGGGCCTGGTGCCCGAGGATAATTCGCCGGCCGAGCATCTGGCGCTCCATCTCGCCGGCGCCAATGGCACCCATGCAGTGTCCTATTGCACCGAGGCCGGCCTCTTCCAGCAGATCGGCATTCCCGCCATCATCTGCGGCCCCGGCTCCATCGAACAGGCCCACAAGCCCGATGAATACATCGATATTTCGGAAATGCAGAAATGTGAAGTGTTTATGGAGCGGTTGCTGGAGCACTGCCGGTAGTCAGCGGCTCCAGTGTCTCCGGATCAAAGCGGTAGGCCGTCGAGCAGAATTCGCAGATGACCTTGATCTCGCCATTCTCGATCATGTCGTTGCGGTCTTCTTCGGAAAACCCGAGAAGCATTTTCTGCACCGCCTCCGGAGAGCAGGTGCAATGCCGGATGATGGGGCTGGGGGAATAAACCGTTACTCCGTCCTCGTGATAGAGCCGGTACAGCAGTTCTTCCGTGGTGAGCGTAGGATCAAGCAGCTCGTGGTCCTCAACCGTGTCGAGCAGCAGCTTGGCTTTCACCCAGTTGTCATCTTCTAGAACCTGCTCTTCGCCCTCCGGATTGTCGCCCGATGAAAACGCGATGGGGCTTGTTCCGCCCTCGGCCGGCAGATGCTGCACCATGATCGCCCCGGCCCGCCAATGGGTGGTTTTTTCGCCCCGCGCCAGGAGCGGCCCGGACGCCAGCCGCAGCCGGGTGGGAATTTGCTCCGACTGTTTGAAATAGGTATCCGCCGCGGCAGCAAGCGTTGTCCCGTCAAGTGGCACGATGCCCTGATAGCGCTCCATGTCCGAACCCTGGTCAACCGTCATGGCCAGATAGCCCTTGCCCAGCAAATCCTGCTGGGAGGGCGTGCTGAGGGCGTCCAGCTTCTTCCGGTTGAAGCGGGCATAGCCGCGCACCCCGTTGGGCGAGATGAAATCCGCCACGATCATGTCGACCGGGCCATCGGTCTTTGTCTGCAGGATGAATTTGCCCTTGAACTTCAGGGTGGCGCCGAGCATTGCGGTAAGCGCTATCGCCTCGGCAAGCAGGGCCGAAACCACTGGCGGATATTCGTGGCGTTGTACAATGTCATCGATCACTGCGCCAAGCCGGACAACGCGCCCTCGAACCCCAAGAGGCTTGATCTCGAAGGGCATGACCGTGTCCTGTGCGCGTGTCATGTCAGGCCGAAACAATGCAGGAGAATGGCTTTCTGTGCGTGCAGGCGGTTTTCCGCCTCGTCAAACACCACCGATTGCGGCCCGTCCATGACGTCGGAGGTGACTTCCTCGCCGCGGTGCGCCGGCAGGCAATGCATGAAGATGGCATTTTCGGCGGCCTTCTTCATCAGGGCCGCATTGACCTGATAGGGTTTGAGCAGATTGTGGCGGTTGGCAGCATCGGCGTCATGCATGGAAACCCATGCATCGGTTACCACGCAGGTGGCGCCGGCAACGGCCACATCAGCCGACGTCGTGACCGTGATATCCGCCCCGTTGCTGCGCGCCCATTTCATAAGGTCGGGGCTCAGCGAAAGCGGGCCTGGCGTGGCCACCCGCAGCTTGCCTCCCAGGCGCGTTACCGCGTGCACGAATGAGGCCGCAACATTGTTGCCATCCCCAACCCAGGCAATAGTCTGTTCTTCCAGCGGCCCCACATGCTCTTCCAGGGTCAGGATGTCGGCCATGATCTGGCAGGGATGGGATTTGTTAGTGAGGCCGTTGATTACCGGAACCGTGGCGTGCTGCGCCAGTTCCATGAGGTCATCGTGGTTCTGGGCCCGGATCATGATGCCATCCACAAAACGCGATAGAACCTTCGCCGTATCGGCGATTGTCTCTCCCCGGCCCAGTTGCATGTCGCCTGCCGAAATGAGCAGCGATTCACCGCCAAGCTGCCGGATGCCGACTTCGAAGGAAACCCGGGTGCGGGTTGAAGGCCGCTGGAAGATCAGCGCAATGATTTTCCCGGCAAGCAGGGCGGTTGTTTCATGCGTGCCCTTGCTCAGGCCCGCGCGCCCCGCCTTCATCGCTTTCGCGTCATTGAGAATGATGCGCAAATCCGCGCCCTCGAAATCCGAGAGGTCGAGAAAATGTCTGGGCGCTCCGCTCATCACTTCTTCACTTCAAGGCTGCGGCAGGTCATTTCAAGCTTGTTGACGGCCTCGGTGATGTCAGCGTCAGTGGCAATCAGCGGCGGCAGAAGGCGGATGACATTGTCGCCCGCCGCAATGGTGAGAAGCTTGTGCTCCATGGCCTTGGCCTGGAATTCCGTATTGGGCACCTTGCACTTGATCCCCATCATCAGGCCGGAGCCGCGGATGTCTTCAATGACGCTGGGATGCTCGTCCTTGAGCCGAGCCAGTTTTTGCTTCAGGCCGAGCGAGCGCTGCAGCACATTATCGAGAAAGCCCTTTTCCAGAACCACATCGAGCACCGCATTGCCAACTGCGGTTGCCAGCGGATTGCCGCCATAGGTGGAGCCATGGCTGCCGGCCGTCATGCCTTGCGCCGCGCTTTCCGTTGCAAGGCAGGCACCCAGCGGAAAGCCGCCGCCAATGCCTTTAGCCACCGCCATGATGTCGGGCGTGATGCCGGCCCATTCATGGGCAAAGAGTTTGCCCGTGCGGCCGATACCGCACTGAACTTCGTCAAGGACCAGCAGTATGCCGTGCTCATCGCACAGAGCCCGCATGGCCCGGAGGTCTTCCGGCGGCACCGGGCGAACCCCGCCCTCACCTTGAATAGGTTCAATTAGGATGCCGGCGGTCTCCGGGCCAATTGCGGCCTTCAACGCTTCAAAATCACCAAAGGGAACCTGGTCGAAGCCTTCGACCTTGGGCCCGAAGCCTTCCAGATATTTTGCCTGGCCGCCGGCGGCAATCGTGGCCAGCGTGCGCCCGTGAAACGCCCCTTCGAATGTAATGAGGCGGTAGCGCTCCGGATGCCCCTTCGCCGCATGATACTTCCGCGCCATCTTGATCGCGCATTCCAGCGCTTCCGCCCCGGAGTTGGTGAAGAACACCGTGTCGGCAAAAGTTGCGTCGATCAAACGCTGGGCCAGTTTCTCCTGGCCAGGCATCTGGTAGATGTTCGAGGTGTGCCAGATCTTCTGTGCCTGATCGGTCAACGCCTTGACCAGATGCGGATGCGCATGGCCGCAGCTTGTCACCGCAACGCCGCCGCCAAAATCCAGATAGGCGTCTCCTTCCGGCGTGAAAACACGCATACCTTCCCCGCGCTCAAAACTGATTTTGGCGCGATTGTAGGTCGGAAGGACGGCTGCGATCATCGGTTTGGTCCCGTTGCAAAGCAAAATGCGCCGCTCGGGGAACGGCGCAAGTTATTTTTTCCAGACTATAAGTCCATGATTGCGCACGGTCAATCGCATCGCGTGCAACGCACTCATCAACATGAGTCAAAACAGCGCATGGACCTCTGATTCCCGATGGCGGTAAGGTCTTGTTAACCAAGCGGCGGCGCGTGATTAGCTGGGGAAAACATAAAAAACACTGTGCCGGATTCTTGAAGTCGAGTCACCGCGTATAGTAGTGTCCGCTCATTCGAGCTACGATATGTAGCGTTCCAAAGTCAATTATAGCGTCAACACGCTGAGAGGTCATTTCAGCGCTAGATGGGGGATTCAAAATTGAACGAGATGCCAGCACAAGTTATCGGCAACGAAAAGATGCCCTGGACCGACGAGCGCGTGGAGCTTCTCAAGAAGCTCTGGACCGAGGGCCACAGCGCCAGCCAGATCGCCGCCCGTCTTGGCATGGGGGTCACGCGCAACGCCGTTATCGGCAAGGTGCACCGCTTGAATCTGTCGGGCCGTGTCACCCAGCCGCGCTCCACCGAGCCGCGCGCCCCGCGCAAGACCCGCGAGCCCAGCCATCCCGGCAGGCCGGTGGGCTCACCCTCCATGCCGAGCACTGGAAACACCGCGCTCAAGACCTTTGTGCGGGTTGAACCCGTTCAGCGCCAGATCGCGCTGCCGGAACCGCAGCCGCTCAGGTTGGTGGATCTGCCCAAGGGCGGCCGCGTCACCATCCTTCATCTCTCCGACAAGACCTGCAAGTGGCCAATCGGCGATCCAGGATCAGAAGATTTCTGCTTCTGCGGACACTCCCCAAGGGATAAGTCGCCCTACTGCGAATACCATGCGAGAGCTGCCTACCAGCCGATGCAGGACCGCCGGCACCGGAAGTTCGGGTAAGTACGAGACACTTGCCACTTTTTAATTCTGTCATCCCGGCGAAAGCCGGGATGACAGGTTGGGGGGCGGGCTACGCCGCGCCAAATCTTTCATCGAAGGCATAGCCCATGCTGCGCACCGTGCGGATGGGGTCGCTTTCGCGGCCGCGCTGCAGGGATTTCCGCAAGCGGCCCACATGCACGTCAACCGTGCGTTCATCCACATAGATGTCGCGGCCCCAAACGGCATCGAGCAGCTGCGAGCGCGAATAGACCCGGCCCGGATTCTGCATCAGGTGCTCGAGCAGGCGGAATTCCGTGGGCGAAAGCTCGATGTCGCGCTTGGAGCGTGTCACCCGCCGCGCCCGCCGGTCGAGCGCGATGTCGCCCGCCTTCAACACCTCGGCCACCGCATCGGGATTGGCGCGCCGCAAAATGGTGCGCACCCGCGCCAGAAGTTCCGGCACCGAGAATGGCTTCACCAGATAATCATCTGCCCCGGTGGCAAGCCCCCGCACCCGCTCGTTCTCTTCGCCGCGCGCCGTGAGCATGATGATGGGAATATCGCGGGTTTCGGGCCGCGTTCGCAGCAGGCGGCACACCTCGATGCCGGAAATGCCAGGCAGCATCCAGTCCAGCACGATAAGGTCAGGCCGCTCTTCGTTCACCAGACGGGCCACGTCCTCGCCCTGCGCCGTGGCGCGCACCCGGTAGCCCTCAGCCTCGAAATTATAGCTGAGAAGAATCTGGATCGGTTCTTCGTCTTCAACAATCAGGAGCGAAGCTGACATTGTCCCCGTCTCACTTGATCAGGTTGTAGTTGGTGGTGCTGGTTGAATCCTTCTTCGGGCGTTCTTCGATGATGGCCTTGCCGTGCACCAGGAAATAGATGTTCTCGGCGATATTGGTGGTGTGGTCGCCGATGCGCTCCATATTCTTGGTGCCAAACAGCAGGTGGGTGCAGGGGCCGATCATCCGCGGGTCTTCCATCATGTAGGTGAGAAGCTCGCGGAATATGGAATTGTAGAGCGCATCGATGTCCTCATCCGAGCGCCACACCGAGATGGCCTTGTCGGCGTCGTTGCGGGCATAGGCGTCAAGGATGTTCTTGAGCTGCTCCTGGGCCAGATTGCCCATGCGGGTGAGCCCCGACACCAGTTTGCGTGGCATTTGCTCGGAGATGGCGTGGGTGCGCTTGGCTGTGTTCTTGGCCAGGTCGCCGATGCGCTCAAGGTCCGCCGAAATCCGGATGGCGACAATGATCTGCCGCAGGTCCTGTGCCATGGGCTGGCGCTTGGCGATGGTGAGGATGGATTTTTCCTCGATCTGCTGTTCGAGCGCGTCAATCTTTTCATCCCCGGCGATCACAATGTCCGCCAGCCTGGTATCGCGCTTGGCAATGGCATCGATGGCATTGGCAAGCTGCTCTTCCGCCAGCCCGCCCATCTGCGCCAGCATCTGCTTGAGGCTGGCCAGATCGTCGTCATAGGATTTAACTGTGTGGTCCGACATGAAGGTCTCCGTTCTGGGCTCAGCCGAAGCGGCCGGTGATGTAGTCTTGCGTGCGCTTGTCCTTGGGCGTGGTGAACATCTCGTCCGTGTCGCCAAATTCAACCAGGTCGCCGAGGTGGAAGAAGGCCGTGAGCTGTGAAACCCGCGCCGCCTGCTGCATGGAATGCGTCACGATGATGATGCAGTAGTTCTGCCGGATCTCGTCAATAAGCTCTTCAATGCGCGCCGAGGCAATGGGGTCAAGCGCCGAGCAGGGCTCGTCCATCAGGATGATTTCCGGGTTAACCGCAATGGCGCGTGCGATGCACAGGCGTTGCTGCTGCCCGCCCGACAGGCTGGTGCCGGAATGGTCGAGCCGGTCCTTCACCTCTTCAAAAAGGCTGGCCTTCTTCAGGCTGTTGACGACGATTTCCTCCAGGTCGGCCTTTGATTTGGCAATGCCATGGATGCGGGGGCCATAGGCCACGTTCTCGAATATGGACTTTGGAAAAGGGTTCGGCTTCTGGAACACCATGCCGACCCGGGCACGGAGCTGCACCACGTCGAGGTCGCGGTCATAGATGTTCTTGCCGTCGACCAGGATGTCGCCCGTCACCCGGCAGCCGTCGATCGTGTCGTTCATCCGGTTGATAGTGCGCAGGAAGGTGGACTTGCCGCAGCCCGAGGGGCCGATGAAGGCTGAAACCGCGCGGTCAGGAATATCGATGGAAAGATTCTTGATGGCCTGCTTCTCGCCGTAATAGACATTCACGTCGCTGGCAACGATTTTTGTCTCCCGTTCGTTGAGAATGCGGGGAACTTTGGAAAGTGTGGGCATTTGGGGTGAAGCGTCCATGATGTTTCCTTATGTCTTACCAGCGCCGCTCGAAGCGCTTGCGCATGTAGATGGCGGCGGCATTGAGGCCAAAGAGAATGACAAGAAGCACGATGATGGCGGCAGCCGTGCGCGATTGAAACGCGATCTCCGGCAAGTCCGACCACAGGAAGATTTGAACTGGCAACACGGTTGCCGCTTCGGTAAACCCCTTGGGAACATCGACGATGAAGGCCACCATGCCGATCATCAGAAGCGGTGCCGTTTCGCCAAGGGCTCGCGCCACGCCCAAAATCGTGCCGGTCAGGATGCCGGGTACGGCCAGCGGAAGCACATGGTGGAATACGGCCTGCTGGTGCGAGGCGCCGACCCCCAGCGCCGCTTCCTTGATGGATGGGGGCACGGCTTTCAGCGCGGCGCGCGATGCGATGATGATGGTTGGCAGGACCAGGAGCGCCAGCACAAGCCCGCCCACCAGGGGTGCCGAACGCGGCAGGCCGAAGAAATTGATGAAGACCGCAAGCCCAAGCAGGCCAAAGATGATGGAAGGAACGGCGGCCAGATTGTTGATGTTGACCTCGATGATCTCCGTCCATTTGTTCTTGGCCGCGAATTCCTCAAGATAGACGGCGGCTGCGATGCCGAGGGGAACGCTCAGGGAAAGCGTCATGATGAGAGTGAGGAGCGAGCCGAAAATGGCGCCGCGCAAGCCGGCAAGTTCCGGCTCGCGGGAGTCCCCGGAGGTGAAGAATCGCCAGGCGAAATGCTTTTCGATCACACCCTTGTCACGCAGGGCTTCAAGCAACACAACCTGCCGGTCATCAATGCGCCGATCGGCCTCCGCACGGGAAAATGACAGGATGTCCCAGGTGCCGGGCGTCAGGCTATTGAGGGTTGCGGGCGGGAGGATGGCTTCAGCCTTGGCAAGGCCGGCCTCCACGCCAGTAATTCTGAGCGCTCCGCCATTGGCGCGAACAATTTGCCCAACGGCGAGTTGCGAGAGGTCGCCGGTGAGAATGAACTCCTCGCCGCTCTGTGCCAGTTGCAGGTTGGTTGTGCCTGGCATCCGGAGCGTCGTTGTGAGCATACCCTTGAGGTACAGGTCCGAATCATCACCAAGCAATGCGCCGGCCCTGACGGTGGTGCCAATCGACGCCGGATTTGCCGCCGTATCCTGGCGGAGATCATCGGCAGCACCTGCCGATAGCAGTGATGTCAGGCTTCGCACGTCGCCTCGGGTCGTCACGCGAGGGAACAGGCTCCGCAAGCTGCCCCTTACCAGGCCCTCAAAATCACCCTTCAGCACTTCATCGGCAGGGATTTTGCTGGCATCGAGGTTTACCTCGAGCACCACGCGGTGTTCGAAGAAGCTTGGCCACGCCTTGATGCCGATGTCGACGATAAGATAAACCAGGAACAGGACCGAAACAGCCAGCGCCACGGCACCATAGGCCTTGAACCGCCGCTCACTGGCATAGCGCTTGGCGATGAAGGCCGCGTTACCCTTATCAAATGTATCAGTCATACTGTTCACGGTATCTCTGCACGATGCGAAGTGCGATGTAGTTTAGAACAAGGGTGAAGCAGAAAAGCACGAAACCGAGCGCAAAAGCCGAGAGCGTCTTTGCAGAATCAAACTCTTGGTCGCCCACCAGCAGGGTCGCTATCTGCACGGTGATTGTGGTGACCGCCGCGAGTGGATTGAAGGTCAGGTTTGCGGCAAGGCCCGCGGCCATGACCACGATCATTGTCTCGCCAATGGCTCGTGAAATCGCCAGCATGAAGGCCGATACGATGCCTGGCAATGCGGCGGGGAGGACCACCCGCTTGATGGTTTCGGATTTCGTGGCGCCCATCGCATAGGAGCCATCGCGCAGCGCTTGCGGAACCGCGTTGATGATGTCATCGGAAAGCGAGGAGATGAGCGGCACAATCATCATGCCCATGACGAGGCCCGCCGCCAGAGCCGATTCGGACGCCACATTCAAACCCAGGCTCTCGCCGGCATTGCGGACGAGTGGCGCAACTGTCAGCGCGGCAAAGAAGCCGAGCACCACGGTAGGCACACCGGCAAGGATTTCCAGCATGGGCTTCAACACGCCGCGCATTTTCCGGCTGGAGTACTCGGCCATGTAAATCGCCGACAAAAGCCCTAGGGGCCCGGCAACCACGATGGCAATAAATGTGATGAGAAGGGTTCCGGCGAGAAGCGGAATGAGCCCAAAGGAAGGAGGCGTCGAGGTTGGCGCCCAATGGGTGCCGAACAGAAATTCGATTGGCGAGACTTCGCTGAAGAAGGCCAGTGATTCAAACAGGACGGAAAACACAATGCCGACGGTGGTCAGCACAGCCACCGCTGAACAGGCGATGAGCACCAGCATGACAAAAAATTCAAAGCGGTTGCGGGCCCGGAAATCCCTGGTGATGATCCGGTACGATGCGGCTATGGCCCCGGTGCCCAAGAGCGCCGCCGCTGCCGGCATTACCAGTGAATTGGGACCGGCGATGGCGGCTACGGCAAGCGTTGTGATGCCGGCTGCGGCAAGAGCCATGGAAGCCATCAGGAGGCCGTGATAGGCGGGGAGCGAATGGAGGCTGGCGGTGCCGGCATTGCGCAGGCCTTGCGCCTTTGCCTGGCCAACGAAAAAGCCAGTGGCCGTCAAGGCGGCGATGATCAGTAGCGTCCAGGAAGTCATGAACTCATTAGCCCCTGTCTTGTCTTCTTCAATCGCGTCTGTCGCGCGAATTATGATCGAATGGGGCGGCTTGGTACATCCGCAAGGTCCACCCCATTCGCCTAATCAGGTCCTAATTACTTAAGACCGTCAATCGTGAGAACATTCATCGCCAGCGCGTCAGCGCGGGTTTTTTCAGCTTCAGCGCCCGGCAGGGTGATAAGGCCCTTGGCCCCAAGATAGCCGTCTTCGCCCAGGGCCTTGTCCGAAACATACTCGGCCACAAACTCGGCAATGCCCGGAACCACGCCTACATGCTGCTTCTTGACATATACGAAGAGCGGGCGCGACATCTTGTAGTCGCCGGAAGCAACGCTTTCGAAAGTGGGCGTTGCACCGTCAATTTCGAGACCCTTGATGCTGCTGGCATTTTCCTCGAGGAAGGAAAAACCGAAAATGCCAAGTGCCGCCGGATTGGCCTGCAATTTCTGCACGATGAGGTTGTCGTTCTCGCCGGCTTCAACAAAGGCGCCATCTTCACGCATGGACTTCCATACGGCTTCAAAGGCCTTGGCGTCTGACTTCTTGAGCGCTTCTAGCGACTCGAACTTTCCAGCGCCTACTTCCATCGCGAGCTCCATGAAGGAATCGCGCGTACCCGATGTGGGAGGCGGACCCAGAATCTCGATCTTTTCCTTGGGCAGCGAGGCGTCGATATCGCTCCACATCTTGTAGGGATTGTCCACAAGCTTGCCGTCCTTGTCAGGAACTTGCTTGGCCAAGGCCATGAACAGCTGCTGCTTGGTCAATTTCATGTCCGGTGCATCCTTGGATGCAGCAACGGTCAGGCCGTCGAAACCCACCTTGATTTCAACGATCTCGGTCACGCCATTCTTGGCGCAAGCTTCGAATTCGCTCTTCTTCATGGCGCGCGAAGCGTTGGTCATGTCTGGCGTGTCTTCACCGACGCCCGAGCAGAACAGCTTCATGCCCCCGCCAGTGCCGGTCGATTCAACCACCGGCGTCTTCATGCCGGAGGTCTTGCCGAAGTTTTCGGCAACCGTTGTCGTAAAGGGATAAACCGTTGAAGAACCAACGATACGGATTTGATCGCGGGCCAATGCCGGGCCGGCGAAGAGAGCAAGTGCACTCACGGCCAATAGAACTTTTTTCATCTCTGATGTCTCCTTGTCAGTAGAACAGAGCGGAACCTAGAAACCATTGATGATGCTTATGCGACAGTTATATCACACTTTTATGACAGTTTAACATACTGTAATATAAGGGTTTTCAGATAGCGGGGAGGCGGATGGTGAAACGGCTGCCGTGGCCCAGTTGGGAGGTCACCAGAAGGCGGCCGCGATGCCGGTTGAGAATGTGCTTCACAATCGCAAGGCCAAGGCCGGTTCCGCCGCGTGACCGGCTCTCCTGCACGCTGATGCGGTAGAAACGCTCCGTAAGGCGCGGGATATGCTCTTCGGCAATGCCGCGCCCTTCATCGATCACCGAAAGGGTGACAAAACCGTCTTCCCGGGAACCTTCGATATTCACGGTTTTTCCCGGCTCCGAATACTTGATCGCGTTCTCGACGAGGTTGACCACCACCTGCACCAGTTCATCCCATTCGCCCGCCACCTCGAACTTGGCGTCCAGATTGATTTGCAGGGTGACTTTTTCTTCCTGCGCCATGCTGGAAAGAAGGTCGCAGACGTGGCGGGCCACTTGTGCCAAGTCAACTTTCGCTGAGGGGCGCAGGTGGACGTTCATTTCGATCCGCGACAGAGACAACAGGTCATCGATCAGGCGTTTCATGCGCTCAGCCTGGCTGCGCATGAGATTCAGGAATTTTTCGCGCGCCGCTTCGTCATTGCGCGCCGCACCCTGGAGCGTTTCGATGAGCCCGGACAGCGAAGCCAGCGGCGTGCGCAGTTCATGGCTGGCATTGGCCACGAAATCCGAGCGCATCCGCTCGATCTGCTGTTCGCGCGTCAGATCCTTGAGGACCAGCAGAACCGCCGGGCTGTCAGACTGGGCGGGCAAGATTGGCGAAACATAGACTTCAAAATTCCGCGGGATGGGCCCGCGCACCTCATAGTCGACGTTGGCGCTGCTGCCCTGCGATATGGCCCGTGTTACCGCCTCAAGCACGGCGGGCGCGCGGATTGCCTGGCTGAGATGCAGGCCCACCGGCGTCATCTCCAGCATCTCCTCCGCATTGGCATTGGCCTTGATGACGATGCCGCTGCGGTCGAGGATGAGGATGGGATCGGGAAGGGCTGCAACCAGATGATCGACACCGTCAATCAGCGTGGATTTTTGCACCGCTGCTGCGGCAAGCTCCGGATCTTTTCTGCTCCACGGCCATTCCATAGGTGCAAATAGACTTCTTGGGGTCATTCATGCAAGTCTGGCCGGAAATAATAACAGCAGTGCAACCATGATGACCCAGGATATCGATGAAGGCATGCTCGCCTTTTACAAGGAGCTGTCAAAGCATTCCCCGCCGGAAAGTGCTGATTGGCCACTGGCTGAGCAGCGCAGGGCCTGGGACGACGTCTGCCGCCTGTTCCGCGCACCTCGTCCGCAGCGCCTGCTCGTTGAGGATATTGATGTGGACGGCGTTCACATCCGCGTCTTCCGGCCCCCGGGAGAGGCGCCAAAGCCTGCGGTGATTTACTTTCACGGCGGCGGCTGGGTCTTGGGCTCCTGTGAAACCCATGACGACATGTGCGCCGAAATGGCGGATAGGGCCGATTGCGTTGTGGTGCTGGTTGATTACCGTCTGGCGCCTGAGCATCCCCATCCGGCCCAACTGGAGGATTCACTGAAGGTCCTGCTCTGGATGCGAAGCGCCGGCCGGGCCTTTGGCATCGATCCCGACCGGATTGTGGGGGCGGGCGACAGCGCCGGCGGGCAAATGACCGTGGGCCTGGCCCTGGTGCTCCGCGACAGCGGGGCGCCGCAGCTCCGGGGCCAGGTCCTGATCTATCCGGTTCTGGGCGCCGACGTGAACACACCCTCCTATATCCGTAACGCAAACGCACCATGCCTCACCAAGCCGGAAATGATATTTTACCTGGATTGCTTCCTGGGGCCAAAGGGTAACCCCAACTGGTTTGATCCCCGCGCCATTCCCAATCTGGCCGATGATGTGAAGGGCCTGCCGCCCGCCTACATCTCAGTGGCCGCCCATGACCCGCTGTATGATGACGGCGTGATTTTTCATGACAAGCTGCGGGCCGCCGGAATTCCGGTGATCCTCAAACAAGAACCGGCCCTGGCCCATTCCTTCATGCGTGCCCGGCATGTCAGTGATCCGGCAAAAAAAGGCTTCAACGGGATCGTTGAAGCCTTGCGATGTCTGGGTCACAGGGAGGTCTTGCCGGATTAAAGCACCGTTACGGTGGCGCCATGCTTCACGAACTGGTAGAGTTCCTTCACGTCTTCGTTCAGCATGCGGATGCAGCCCGAGGACGCCGACTTGCCGATTGATGCTGGCTCGTTGGTGCCATGGATGCGGTAGATGGTCGAACCAAGATAGATGGCGCGGGCGCCGAGCGGATTCTTGATGCCGCCTTCCATGAAAGTTGGCAGTTCCGGGTGGCGGGCGCGCATTTCTGCTGGCGGGCGCCAATCCGGCCATTCCGTCTTGAAGCTCACCTTGTTGGTGCCGGACCATTCAAAACCCTTGCGGGCTGTTGCGACGCGGTATTTTACAGCTTTGCCATTGTCGAGAACGTAGAACAGAACGTTCTGCTTGCTGTGAACGACGATGGAGCCGGGGGCCATGGCGGTCGCATACTTTACGACCTGGCCGCGCTTGAATTTGGGCTTGGCATACTCGCGAAGCGCCTTGGGCTGGATTTCATCCATGGGAACTGCGGCAACCAGGACAACGCCTTCAAAAGGCTTCTTGGACTGGGCCTGGGCGGCGGTGGCCAGCAAACCGGCGAATACGGCGGCGGCGGCGATTTTTGTGATCAGGTTGGTCATTTGGGCTTCCCCTCGAAATCAGTTGATGCTGACGGTTTACGGGAATGGGCCTGAACTCATCCTGAGCGCGGCATTTAACTGCCGTTCATTTTCAGGGCTTTGCATACGGGCAACGGGAAGCTAGTCTGCCGCTCCATGCCAAATGCTCATAAAATCTGGCATTTTAGGCAAAAAGACCCTGAAATGCCGACCTTCCGAGGACTCCATGACCATCAAAACCGTTAAGAAATTTCCACACAAAATTAAGGAAGTAGAGAATTTCTGGATACCCCTCTCCGATGGCGTGAAACTCGCGGCCCGCATGTGGATTCCGCTTGATGCCGAAAAGCACCCCGTGCCCGCCGTGCTTGAATATCTCCCCTACCGCAAGCGCGATGGCACCATCGTCCGCGATGCGCTCACCCATCCCTATCTCGCCGGCCATGGCTATGCCGCCATCCGTGTTGACATGCGCGGCAACGGCGATAGCGACGGCGTCATGCTCGATGAATATGCCAGGCAGGAGCAGGACGACGCGCTGGAAGTGATCGCCTGGATCGCCCGGCAGAAATGGTCAAGCGGAAAAGTCGGCATGTTCGGCATTTCCTGGGGCGGCTTCAACGCATTGCAAGTCGCTGCGCGGAAACCACCGGCGCTGAAAGCCATCGTCACCCTGTGTTCCACCGATGACCGCTATGAGGATGACATTCATTACAAGGGCGGCTGCCTTCTCAATGAAAACCTGGGTTGGGCTGCAACCATGCTGGCCTATTCCTCGCGCCCGCCTGATCCCAAGATTGTGGGCGCCAAATGGCGCAAGATGTGGCTGGAGCGCTTGAAGGCTGAACCATTTCTTCTGATTCCTTGGTTGCAGCACCCGCACCGTGATGCATATTGGAAGCATGGCTCCGTCTGCGAAAACTTCTCGGCAATCGACACGCCCGCTCTGATCGTCGGCGGCTGGAATGATGCCTATTCTAATGCCATCCCGCGCCTGATGAAGGGCCTGCGCACCACGCGCAAGGCAATCATTGGGCCTTGGAGCCATAAATATCCGCATTTCGCCGTGCCCGAACCCCGCATCGGATTCCTGCAGGAAATGCTGCGCTGGTGGGACCAGTGGCTGAAGAACACGGAAACCGGGGTTTCGCGCGACCCCGACTACCGCGTTTATGTCATGGATGCCGACAAGCCCGGCACCTCCAAGGCCCATCTGCCCGGCCGCTGGATCGGCGATTCCTATTGGGGCTTCGGCAACACGGAGACAAAGAAATGGTTCCTGACCGGGAATGGCATTTCAGGAGCGCCAGGAACGGAAAAGCCGCTCACGATTTCATCCCGGCAAACAACCGGCGGGGATGGCGGTGAATACTGCATCATCTGGCTTGGCCCCGAATTTCCCGGCGACCAGAAAAATGATGACGCGCAATCCATCACCTTTGACTCTCCTGCGCTGCAGACCGACATGGATATCGTCGGCCAGCCCCAGGTTGAAATCGAGTTTTCCGTCGATAAGCCTGTCGCGTCCGTGGCGGTTCGATTGAATGACGTGTGGCCTTCAGGTGAAGTGTCCCGCATCACCTATCATCTGCAAAACCTCTGCATGCGCGACAGCCGCGAAACTCCTACCGCTCTCGTTCCCGGCAAGCGCTACACGATGAAGATCAAGCTCGATGACATTGCCTGGCGCGTGCCCAGGGACCACAAGATAAGGGTAGCCGTTTCAACCAGCTATTTCCCAATGATGTGGCCGGCCCCCGAACCGGTGACGCTTACCGTCTATGCCGGCAAGTCGGCGTTGCATCTGCCGGTGCGCAAAGTGGTCGAGAAGGAAACTCCAGTCCTGTGGAAGCCCGAGGAGGCCGCCGAGCCGGTCAAGTTGAAGGAACTCAAAAAGCCCTGGCACAAGCGCGAAGCAACGCTTGATCCCAAGACCGGCGAATGGCGCCTGGCCATTGTCGATGACTTCGGCTCGAATGAAATTCAACCGCACAAGCTTGTCACTTACTCGGTGGGCCGCGAGAACTACTCCATCCTGCCCGATGATCCGCTCTCGGCCAGAATGGAAACCCATTGGACCGAGGAACTGAAGCGAGGCAAATGGCACGCCCGCACTGAAACCTATGGCCGGCTCACCGCCACTAAGACTCATTGGCTGGTGTGGGGGAAAATCGACGCCTTTGAAGGCAAGAAGAAAGTCTTCAGCAAGGAATGGAACGAGCAAATTGAGCGGAAGCTGCAGTGATCCGAAAGCCACTGGTTTGCGTATATGGAGGCGCAGGTCCGTCGGACTCGCTGTATGATTGCCGTGTTGCTGCGAATGGCTGAGAAGACCCATATTGCTCTCCCATCTGCCCAGCAGATTGATTTTGCTGCTTTGCTGTTTCGCGTGGCCCGCGAGCGGGACCGCGCCGCCTTTGCGGAGATTTTTGATCACTTCGCGCCGCGGGTGAAAAGTTTCATGATGCGCAAGGGCGCTTCTGCCGAACTGGCCGAAGACCTGGTGCAGGAAACCATGATCGCAGTCTGGTCAAAGGCAGCCCTCTATGTGCCCGAAAGGGGTGCCGCCTCCACTTGGGTATTTACCATAGCGCGCAACCTGCGCATCGACCGTTTGCGCCGGGAGTCTGCGGCGCATTTTACCGACCTTGAGGATTTTGATGCTCCATCCGACGATGTGCCCGGCGACGAGGCCATGAACCGCAGCCAGGAAGACAGCCATGTGGCCAGGGCGCTGGCGCAAATTCCGCCGGAACAGCGCGAGCTACTGATCCTATCCTATGTGGATGACGTACCACAGAGTATGATCGCCGAACGATTGAATCTTCCCCTTGGAACCGTGAAATCCCGTATGCGCCTGGCCTACCGGCGCCTGCGCAAGCTTTTGGAGGCGGTGAATTGACCATTGTTCACCATCTGGATGAAGCCACCCTCCTCAGCTACGCGGCGGGAACCCTCGGCGAGGCCTTGAGTGTCGCGGCCGCGTGCCACATCAGCATGTGTTCGCAATGCCGCAGCGCCGTGCGCCAGGCTGAAGCATTGGGTGGCGAGATCCTCGATGATCTGGAAAGCACCGCAGTGTCAAATGCACGCCGTGCCGCAACCCTAGCCAGCCTTGATGACGCGCCTGCCGTAAGGCTAGTCTTCGTGAAAAGTGATATGCCAGCGCCGCTCCAGCGCCTTTTGCAGGGCCAGGGCTTCGGCCAGTTGCGCTGGCGGAAAAAGGCCCCCGGTGTTTCGGTTTATGAATTGCCACTGTCCAAGGGGGCGAAGGGCTCGTTGAAGCTTCTCTCCATTGCCTCGGGCATGACCATGCTGGAGCACGGCCATGGCGGGGAAGAACTCACCCTGGTCCTGCAGGGCGCCTTCAAGGACAAGACCGGCAGGTTCGCCCGCGGCGATATCGCCGATCTCGACGAGGAGACCGAACACTGCCCGGTCATTGAAAAAGGCGAGACCTGCATCTGCCTTTATGCGACGGAAGCTCCGTCACACTACAAGACACTTCTCGGCCGTCTGCTGCAGCCGTTTCTGAAAATCTGATTACGCGGGCTTCCGCAATTTGTAGATCCCGACATCCACCACGGACTCGGCAAAGCCCGCTTCACAATAGGCCAGATAGAGCTTCCACAGCCGCCGGAATTTCTCATCGAAGCCAAGCTTGGCGACTTCCGGCCACACCGCTTCAAAACGCTCGTGCCACAGCCGCAGCGTGGTGGCATAGCTTTGCCCAAAGGTTTCAACCCGCTCGAGCACAAGTCCCGCCTTGGCCGCCTGGTCCTTCAGGATCGTCTTGGTGAGCAGCATGCCGCCGGGAAAAATATAGCGCTGGATGAAATCCACGCCCGAGCGGTAGGCCTCGAAATTGGCTTCCGCAATCGTGATGCCCTGGATGGCGGCGATGCCGCCCGGTTTCAGCCGGTCGTACAGGGTGCGGAAATAGACCGGCCAGTGGGGCTCGCCCACCGCCTCGATCATCTCGATGGAGGCAATGCCGTTGTAGCTGCCCTTGGTATCGCGGTAGTCTTCGAAATGAAAACTGGCGCGGGTCTCAAGCCCCGCCCTGGCGATGCGTTCCTCGGCAAAGGCCAGTTGTTCGCGTGACAGGGTTATGCCTTTGACCGTGGCCTTCTTCCTGGCGGCCTCTTCCGCGAACCCTCCCCAGCCGGAACCGATTTCCAGGATACTGTCGCCCTTCTTCAGTTCCAGAGCCTCCATGACCTTGCCATATTTGCGCCGCTGGGCCGCTTCCAGGCTGTTGCCTGTCTGGTCAAAAATCGCCGATGAATAGGTCATCGTCTCGTCAAGCCAGAGCTTGTAGAAACTGTTGCCCAAATCATAGTGGGCCGAAATGTTTTCTTTCGACCCCTCGGCGTTGTTGTCACGCGCCCGGTGCCACAGCTTGTCAAACCAGCTGGCTGAAAAAATCCCGGTGGCCGCCCGGTCGAGCGCCGCCCGGTTGTTCAGATAGAACTGGAAAAACCTGGTCGGATCCCGGCTTTCGATGTCGCCCGCCATGTAGCTTTCGAAAAAGCCGAGCTGGGCCCGCCTGACGCTGGCCCAGATCACCTTGAAATTATGCAGTGTCAGGTCGGCCGCAAAGCCCTCCCCGGGCGTTCCCAGCACGACCTGCTTTCCCGAGGGCAGGGTGATCTCAAGTGAGCCTTTGAGGTTCTTGGGCAAGAGCCGTTTGCCGATCCGGACAATCAGATTGCCAAGAATCCCTTCGTTTACGCGAACGGCGGTTTCCTGATTCACGGCTTCCAGCCTCCCCAGTCTGTCCGGATACGGACCTTAATTCCGATAGGATCAACTGTGAAGAGGCAAAGGCGGAGGCGCTCTTTCCGGATTTATGGTCGCTTTTGTGCGCTGCATGAAAAGGGTTTGGTTCAATCAATTCACCTGTTTGTGCAACCGCAAGCCATTGACGTATTTGCATTTGCATGAGAGGTTAGGAATTCTAAAGGGACCATCAAAAATCCCTATTGAATAACAAGAAGACGGGGAACGGCTAAGTTAATGTGCGGCACAGGGTTCGCCGCAAGGCTGCTAAAGCTCAGCTTTCCTTCTTCTCCGCCCAAGAGCTATCTGGTCACCAAGGAGAAAACGCATGACCGAATTTGAAATGAAATTGAAGCAGGTTACCAAGGCTGTAAGCCGGGGCAAGCTCTCACGCCGCGACTTTATGAGCTATGCCATGTCCATCGGCATCACCGCCGCGGCCGCCAACACCATGTTCGCCACCGCCGCCCGTGCCGAACCCAAGAAGGGCGGCACCTTCAAGTGCGGCCTCGGCCACGGCTCCACCACCGACTCGCTGGATCCGGCCACCTGGACCAACGGGTTTAACTTCCAATTCGGCAAATCAGTCATGGGCGCGCCGCTCACCCAGCTTGATCCGAAAGGCGATCTGATCATGCATGTGGCCGAGTCCTTCGAGCCATCCGATGGCGCCAAGAAGTGGGTCATCAGGCTCCGCAAGGGCATCACCTTCCACAACGGCAAGTCGCTGACTGCAGACGACGTTGTGGCCACCATCAACTATCACATCGGGCCGGACTCGAAGTCGCCTGCCAAGGAATATCTCCCCGGCGTGACGAGCGTCAAGGCGGATGGCCCTGACACCGTGGTCATTGAACTCTCTTCCGGCAACGTCGATCTTCCTTTCGGTTTTACCGATTATCACCTGTCGATCTACCCCTCCACCGATGGCAAGATCGAATGGGAAAAAGGCATTGGCGCCGGACCCTACATTCTGAAGTCCTACGAGCCGGGCGTGAAGCTGGTTGGTGAACGCAACCCCAACTTCTTCAAGGACACTTGGTTCGACGGCATCGAAATGATCACCATTGCCGATGTCGCCGCCCGCACCAACGCCTATCTCTCCGGCGAAGTGCACTTCATCGACCGTGCCGATCTCAAGACCATCGACATGCTCAAGAGCGCGCCGAACACGGAAATCTACAACCAGAGCGGCCCGACGCCATACACCGCGCCGATGCTCTGCGATGCAGCGCCGTTC
>JAEUMI010000184.1 GCA_016792825.1 Hyphomicrobiales bacterium | reverse complement strand
TCCCGCCCGATGAAGCCGCCCTTCTTGTCCCAGGCGATCGCAAAACCCAATCCCGCTTCGATAGGCGTTTCCTCGTCGCTCATGTCATGGCCCCAATGGCGGTAGGCTTTTTCCGTGCGGCAATTGTTCATGGTGTGCATGCCGGCCGGCGTTAGGCCGAATTCCGCACCCGCCGCGATCAGCCGTTCAAACACATGGGCCACAAATTCCGTTGGGATATAGAGCTCCCAGCCCAGTTCACCCACATAGGTGATGCGCGAGGCCCGCACCCGCGCAAAGCCAATCTCGATTTCCTTCGACGTGCCGAAGGGGAAAGCCGCGTTGGAGAGATCGGCACCCGAAAGTTTCTGGAGCAGGGCGCGGGAATTCGGTCCCATCACCGCGATCATCGGCAGGCCCGAGGTAATGTCAGTTGCGATGCAATGGGCATTCTCAGGCGTATTGCGCTTGAGCCAGGCCATGTCGCGGACCTGCGGCACCGCACCTGTCACCACCAGGAACTTGCCTTCATCCAATCGCGTAACCGTGAGATCGGCCTCTATGCCGCCGCGCTCATTGCACCATTGCGTGTAGACAATCCGACCCGGCTCAACGTCCACATTGTTAGCGCTTATATTGTTCAGCACTTTGCAAGCGTCGCGGCCTTCCACCGAATACTTGGCGAAAGATGACTGATCAAAGAAGACGCATTTCGTCATCAACTGCTTGGCTTCGTAATCCGCACAGGGAAACCAGTTCTGCCGGCCATAGGAGTATTCATACTCTGGTTTCACGCCATCCCTTGCATACCAGTTGGGCCGTTCCCAGCCATTCACTTCGCCGAACACCGCGCCGAGTTTTTTAGTTTGCTCATAGATGGGCGAGCGCCGAACGCCGCGCGCCGTTTCCGCCTGCCGGTAAGGCCAGTGCATGGCATAGAGCAGACCCAGGGTTTCCGTGACCCGCTCACCCACATAGCTCCGCACCGACTGGAACGGGTGTATGCGGCGAATATCCATGCCGTTCACATCCATTGGCGGATAACCATTCTTGATCCATTGTGACAGGACCAGGCCGGCTCCCCCGGAGGATTGAATGCCGATGGAATTGAACCCCGTGGCCACGTAGCAGTTCTTCACTTCCGGCGCTTCGCCGAGATAGTAGCGGTTGTCCGGTGAAAAACTTTCCGGCCCATTGAAGAACAACTGGATACCTGCCGTTTCAAGCAGGGGCACTCGGTTGATGGCGCTGGTGAGTATGGGTTCGAAATGATCCATGTCCTCCGGCAGCGTGACGAAGGCATGCTCGTCATCAATCCCGCCGCCACCCCACGCCTTGGCCTTGGGTTCGAATGCACCCACCATCAGCTTGCCCGCATCTTCCTTATAGTAGGTGCATTCATCAAGGAGCCGTACCACGGGCATGTTGCGCGGTAATTCCGCGATTGGTTCCGAGACGATATAGAAATGCTCGCAGGCATGGAGCGGAATGTTCACCCCGATGCTGCGGCCCAGTTCGCGTGACCACATGCCGGATGCAATCACCACCTTGTCGGCCATGATCGTGCCTTCGGTGGTCTCCACACCAACGGCTCTGCATTTTTCGACCAGAATGCGCGTTACTTTGGTATTTTCGAAAATCTTTGCGCCGCGTGACCGCGCACCGGACGCCAGGGCCTGCGTCACATCAATGGGGTTGACCTGGCCATCCTTCGGCAGAAAAACACCACCCTTAACGCCGTCCATGTTGTAATGGGGCACGCGTTCCTTGATTTCCGCCGTGCTCACCACATCGACGGCAAGGCCAAAGCATTTGGCCATGGAGGCGCCGCGCAGGAGCTCTTCCATGCGTCCATCCGTGAGCGCAATCGAGATCGAGCCATTCTGCTTGAAGCCCGTGGCCTGGCCCGTTTCCTTTTCAAGACCTTCAAACAGGCCGGTTGTGTATTTCGCCAGTTCGGTGAGGTTCTTCGAGGCCCGCAATTGCCCAACAAGGCCCGCCGCATGCCAGGTGGTACCGGAGGTGAGCTGTTTGCGCTCAAGCACAACCGTATTGGTAATGCCGATCTTGCCCAGGTGATAGGCAATGGAATTGCCCACAATGCCCCCACCAATGATGACGACATCGCAACGGGCAGGCAGGGACTTCGGCATGAGGGGAACTCCAGAAGGGGGTGGTGAATTCATCTAACATATGCCGCTGCGGAACTGAAAGCGCCAGTCAGCTTCACCCTAAAGCACCAGAATTCACCAGAGCTACACAGGAGGGATTAATAGGCGTAAAGTGCCGCTGCTGGGGACCTCGCCAAAGGAGGAAGCTATGACCGCATACAACGTTGTACGTTTCAAAGTGAAGCCGGGCCAGGAACAGAAGTTCATTGAACTCCACAAGAGCCTGCCGGACCTTGACGGCATGAAGGACGGCGCCCTGATCAAAACCGGTGAACGCGCCTATTGTTTCGTGGGCAAGTGGGACGACTATGAAAGCATTGTCGAGGCAAGGCCGCAGATGGTTGGCATTCTCGACGGGTTCCGCGCCATGCTGGAAGACCTGGGCGGTGGCCTCGGTCTGACGGATCCAGTATCGGGTCCGGCGATCGTCAAATATCCGAGCCATAAACACTGATTGATAACGCTGAGCAGCCATTTTCCTTTGCCCGGGCACTTTGTTTCGACTATCATCCTGTTCGAAATAAAGAACAGGTCGTTTTATGCATCGAGGCAACATTTCGCCCGCCGAAGCTCATCAGCGTTTGCAGGGCAACTCATCCGCTGTGCTGGTGGACGTGCGCACCCAGCCCGAATGGACGTTCGTGGGCGTTCCCGCCGTGGAACGGCTCGTTCGCCTCGCCTGGCAAGTGTTTCCAGCCATGCAGGTCAACGCGAAGTTCGTCGAGGAAATCGAGCAGATGGGTCTGCCCAAGGATGCGGAAATTCTCTGCATCTGCCGATCCGGCGCCCGGTCTTCATCGGCCGCCTCCGCCCTCACTGATGCGGGCTACACCAATTGCTGGAATGTCGCGCAAGGCTTTGAAGGCGACAAGGACGCCAATGGCCACCGCGGCACCGTGAATGGCTGGAAAGTGGCCGGTCTGCCCTGGGTTCAAAGCTGATGGCAAAGTATACCAAGAGACAGAACCCCAAAGGCTGGGGCGACGCAACAAAACTTGTGCGTGGCGGTTTGGACCGCTCGCTTCACGGCGAGACCTCCGAAGCCATCTATCTGACCTCCGGTTACGTCTACGACGATCCGGAAACCGCCGAACGGCGCTTTGCCGGAGAGGAGGACGGCTATGTCTACGGCCGCTACGGCAACCCCACCGTCTCCATGCTGGAAGAACGCATGCGCCTGCTGGAAGGGGCTGAAGCCTGTTATGCGGTGGCATCAGGCATGTCGGCGGCTTTTGGCGCGCTGGCATGCCAGTTGAAGGTCGGCGACCATGTCGTTGCTTCGCGCTCGCTCTTTGGCTCCAATTACCAGATCATTACCGCCATTCTGCCCAAGTTCGGCATAACCTACGACCTTGTCGACGGCAGGGATGCGAGTGCCTGGAAACAGGCTATGAAGCCGCAAACCAAATGCGTGTTCTTCGAAACGCCGTCTAACCCGCTGCTGGAGGTGCTCGATATACAGATGATCTGCGACATCGCCCACAAGGCTGGTGCAGTCGCCATCGTCGACAATGTCTTTGCCACGCCCATTTTGCAGAAACCGATGCAGCTGGGCGCTGATATCGTATTTTATTCCAGTACGAAGCACACCGATGGCCAGGGCCGGGTTTTTGGCGGCGCCATCCTCTGCAGCAAGAAATTCAAGGAGGAGCTGCTGAAGCCGTTCCTCCGCCATACTGGTCCGACACTTTCGCCCTTCAACGCCTGGGTGCTGCTCAAGGGCCTGGAAACGTTGAAACTGCGTGTTGAGGCCCAGAGCCGGGCCGCGGCAGCCGTTGCCGAAGCTCTCGCTTCAACAAAGGGCGTTGAACGCATTTATTACCCGCATCACGATACCCATGCTCAGGTAAAGTTGGCTCGCGGTCAGATGAAAATGGGCGGCACCATGGTGTCCTTCGATGTGGCGGGCGGCAAGGCCAAAGCCTTCGATGTTCTGCGCAAGCTCGGCATCATCGATATCTCCAACAATCTCGGTGACGCGAAGTCCCTCATCACCCATCCGGCCACGACGACCCACCGCAACATCGGACCCGAGGCCCGCGCCATGATGGGCATTACCGATGGCAACCTCCGTCTGTCGGTAGGCCTGGAAGATGTTGATGATCTTGTTGGCGATCTCAGGCAGGCTCTGAAGCCCTGAAGACTACATCGTTGCGAAGCGGTATATGCCGATGCTGAAGGCCAGCAGCCCTACCGCAACAGTGAGCGGTCGTTTGGGCGCGATCTTGGAAAGATAACCGCCCACAACCGCAGCGGGAATGCCGCCAAGGACCAAGCCCGCAACAGGCAGTGCGACATCACGCCAATCCGAGCCGCCGTCCCAGAATCCCATGGCAAACGCCGCGACAAAAGTTGCGAATACGGCAATGCTCACGACAAATTCCGAGAAATTGCTGGAGCCAATGGCATAGCGGGACTGGGTACCCGCACCCAGGAGGCTGGTGGTCACGATAGGGCCCCAGCTTCCGCCGATGCCCTCAATGAGCCCCCCGGCAAAACCAATCACCCGGGTAAACCCCAAGCGGAAGACACGCGGAACTGCATCCCGCAAGCCGCGATAGATGATCAGGCCGCCAATGAACAGCAGATAGAAGTTGATCAGGATAAACAGGACCGCACCCTTGAGACTGGTAAGCACTGTGGCACCAAGGATGCCCCCAAGGGCACCGAAAACGCACAGCGAGGCGATAGTGCGCCAGTCGAGATTTTTGTGCAGGTAGTGCGAGAGCGCCGCTGTTCCCGTCGTTGGAAGTTTGGCGGCGTTCACACTTGCCGAAACGAGGGCAGGGGGCACACCCTGCGCCAGAAGCACTGACGCCGAGATAACGCCAAATCCCATACCCAGGGCACCGTCAACAAGCTGGGCGAAAAATCCCACAAGGACAAAAGCCCAGAATTCATGCATCGGGTGGTTCCCCTAAAACCAGTGTTTGATCAAGCGTTCACAGCCTGGCGCTGAACCGTGCGGATGATTTGTCCGTTGGCGGTGAAATGTATGCCGCATTCCGTCTTGTCGGTTCCAGCCCAGCGTCCGGCGCGCGGATCATCATCAGTGCCGCCAAGCGAGGTGCAGGGTTCGCAGCCGATGGAGCGGTAGCCCCTGAGCCTGAGGGGATGCGAGGGCAGATGATGGCTGTTCATATAGGACTGGATATCGAGCGCCGAAAATCCCGCAAGCGGTTCAACCTTCAAACGGTCATCGGCGGTGCTGACATAGTCGAGGTCAGCCCGGGCCGCGCCATGGAATCGCTTGCGGCCGGAAATTACCACGTCAAATTCCGCCAGCGCCTTTTCGAGCGGTACAGTCTTGCGGATATGGCAGCAGGAGTCCGTGCTGCTCCGGTCCAGCAGGCCCGTAGCATCATGAGCGAGAATATCAAAAGCCTCCGGCTTGACCGAGCGCACATTCGTGAGCCTAAGCTCCACAATCAGCTTGTCGCGGTAATCCAGCGTCTCCTGAAAAAGTTTGCCCGTATCGAGAAAAATGATCGGCAAGCCAGTGTCCACTTCCGAAACCATGTGCAGGAGCACGGCAGACTCGGCGCCGAAAGAAGAAACCAGGGCCGTCTTCCCGGGATAGTCGCGCAGGATGGACATGATCAGGTCCCGGCCTTCAAGACCGGCGTACCGTTCGACTACACTGTTGTCGATGATACTATCCGGCATGGGGCTGTTCCTCCCATGGCGTGGGCTCCGGCGCTGTGTCAGCATGACGTTCGCTCCACACCTCCGCTTCGCCGACCCGGCGGTAAAGCCCGCGTTGATAGGCAAGCGACATTTGTTTTGAAGCCTGCTGCCAGGATTGAAGCGGAAAGCGCTCGGAAACTTCAAAACTGCTGAACCCTACTTGGGTCATATACTGAAACTGGTCAGGCAAGATATTGCCCGTGGCGCGCAATTCGCCGCGGTATCCCAGCAGGCGGATTTGCCGGGCGATGGAATAGGCGCGACCATCGACAAAGGCGGGAAATGGCAAAACAACAAGGGCGAGATGCGGCAGGAAATGTGCCACGTCTTCCGCATGATCCGTGTTGCTCAAAACAGCGCCGAGTTGACCCGGGAACTTCGCTAGGCTCTCCCACTCATTCTTGAGGCGCGAAAAAGGAATGGTAACATTGCCGCCCTCCGGCAAGGCATCTTCGGCGCCAAGATGCAGCCAGCTGTCTGTGATGAAGGCGTTGTTCTTAAGCAGCGGCATACAAAGCCTCCTTAAAAGGTTGCGGCCCCAGGCGGCGATAGGCATAAAGGAATTCCTCGCCCGGCTGGCGCAGCTTCACGTAAGTCGTCAGAATCTTCTCGATGGCATCGGCCACTTCATGTCCGGCAAAGCCCGGTCCGAGGATGGAGCCAATCGAAGCGTTCTCGGCAGATGAGCCGCCAAGCGTGATCTGGTAAAATTCCTCGCCCTTCTTGTCCAGCCCGAGAATGCCGATGTGGCCCACATGATGGTGTCCGCAGGCATTGATGCAGCCCGAGATGTTGATCTTCACCGGGCCGATTTTTTCCTGTACGTCCAGGTCGGCGAATTTCCGTGAAATCGCCTGGCTGATCGGGATGGAACGGGCCGTCGCCAGCGAGCAATAATCCATGCCGGGGCAGGCGATGATGTCTCCTGCGAGGCCATAGTTCGCCGTGGCCAGTTCAGCGGGCACAAGGGCTTGCCATATGGCCAGTGCATCATCCTTCTTCACGTGAGGAAGAATGATGTTCTGCGGATGGCTTACCCGCAGTTCGTCATGCGAATAGCGCTCGGCCAACTCCGCCATCAGCCTCATCTGGTCAGAGGTCGCATCGCCCGGAATGCCGCCTTCTGGCTTGAGGGAAATATTGACGATGGTGTAGCCATCAACCCGGTGCGCCGCGAGATTGTTGCGGGCCCAACGGGCAAACCCGGGATGCAAGAGCTTGGCTTCCTCGAACGCCGGGGAAAAGCGTGACAGCTTTTCAAATGCTGGGGGGGCAAAGTAAGCCGCAATCCGCTGCAGTTCCTTTTCCTCGACATGAGTGGTCTGCTCAGGACGGCGCGCATATTCCGCTTCAACTTCCGCTTTGAACTTCTCCGCACCGATTTCGTGTACAAGAATCTTGATGCGCGCCTTGAATTTGTTGTCGCGCCGGCCATAGAGATTATAGACCCGCATGATCGCTTCGATATAAGCCACGAGTTCCCTTTCCGGCAGGAAGTCGCGCACTGTGACCGCGATCATTGGCGTGCGGCCCTGGCCACCGCCCACCATGACTTCCCAGCCAATGGCACCCGCGTCATTCCTGTGCAGCCGCAATCCGATGTCATGAACCTTGACTGCTGCACGGTCATTGGGCGCACCCGTGACCGCGATCTTGAACTTGCGCGGCAGATAGGAAAATTCCGGATGCAGCGACGACCATTGCCGGAGCAATTCGCCCACGGGCCGCGGATCGGCGATCTCGTCTGCCGCAGCACCCGCCCAATGATCCGTCGTGACGTTGCGGATGCAATTGCCGGAAGTTTGTATGGCGTGCATCTCTACTTCGGCGAGGGCCGCCAGAATGTCCGCCGTGTCCTCAAGCTTGATCCAGTTGTATTGAATGTTCTGCCGTGTGGTGAAATGGCCATAGCCGCGGTCCCACTTGTCGGCGATATAGGCGAGCTGCCGCATCTGCTTGGAAGACAGGGTGCCGTAGGGGATCGCCACCCGAAGCATATAGGCATGAAGCTGCAGATAAAGCCCGTTCATGAGGCGCAGCGGGCGGAATTCGTCCTCGGTCAGCGCGCCGCTCAGGCGGCGGTTGGCCTGGTCGCGGAATTGCGCGGTGCGTTCCTGTACGAATTGATGGTCGAATTCATCGTAGCGGTACATGGATCAAGCCTCCTTGAAGGCGAATGCGCCGCCCGTGCCCTCGGCCTGCTTGCCGAGGTCAAGCCTCACCGTGGGGCCAAGGGTACGGATGCGCTCGCGCATATGAAGCGCCCGTATTTTTCCGCCCACGCGCTCCGCATCAAACAGATAGGAGCCAGTGACCAGCGTGGCTTTCACATCTTCATTGGCCCGCGCCTCAAGTGCCGCAGTGGCTTGTGGTTCCAGCGCCAGCACAGCCTCGTCGATTTTTTCATTCCACTCGCCTGAGCGCGTTAGGAATACAACTTCCCCGTCGCGCAGCCGGTTGGCGGTCATCACCTGGCCTTTTTCAACCTCGCTCATGATGCCGCCCTCAGCATTTCAGAGGCGATATCGTCCCGCGACATGAAGGGGAATGGCCTTGCTGTTTCGCCTACAATGCCCGGAACGATATCAACCGCAAAGCCGTGTTGCTCCAGAACCGATACTTCGTCAGAACCGTGATCAACATCGCCTGAAACCAGGAATACCACATGCTTGCCCGCCTGGGCTTGCCGCGCTAGCACGGTGCTGATGTCAAACTGTGTGGTGCTCACGGCAAATCGTTCCGCGTCGCGCCGTGCCAGTTCCAGAATGCTGGAGGAAACATTGCGATCATGAACGATCACATCGGCCTCAAGCAGTTTGCGCTGCGCCTTGAGGGTCAGCAGTTCTGGATCGCCGGGGCCTGCACCCACAATTGAAATCCGGCCAAGCGAAGGGGCCGCTTCGTCTTTCAGCGCGATGCTGAGTTCGTGTGCATAGCCCTCCACATCACCTGCCACCACCGCATCGCGGATCCGGCCGAAGAAAAACTTGGCCCAGAACGAACGCCGGCGATTGCCATGCGGCACCTCCTTGGCAACCCGCGAACGCAGCGCATTGGCCTTGGCAGCCAGTTCACCCAGCGCCTGCGGCAGCTCCGCGTCAAGCCGGGCCCGGATGCCCTGGCCCAGAACCGGGGCCGTGCCTTCCGTTCCAATGGCAATCACCACCGGGTCACGGTCCACAATCGATGGGGTGAGGAAAGTCGAAATCTCGGCCACGTCAATTGCATTGACGGGAATGCCACGCCCCCGGGCTTCTGCACTGACGGCCTCATTCACCGCAGGCTCCGCTGCATAGACCAGCGCTGCTCCATCAAGCTGCCTTGGCGAAAACTGGGTCGCCAACCATTCCACCCGAGGTTCCGCCGCCAGCTCATCATGGAGCAGGGGCGCCACCACCAGGATCCGGGCCCTGGTCTTGAGCAGCAGGCGCACCTTGCGCAGCGCCTCTTCGCCACCGCCGACGACAACGACCTTCCGGTCCTTCAGATCAACAAATATGGGGAAATAGCGCATGATTTCACCTCAGCCATTGGCCACGAGTTTGACAGCGAGTCCGTTTAAATCTTCCGTGTAAATAATCTGGCAAGAAAGCCGGGAGGTTGGCGACAGGACCGGAACCTCGTCCAGCATCGCTTCCTCGTCGTCATTTGCCGGATAGAGCTTGCCCGCCCATTCGGCCTGGACTTCGACATGGCAGGTCGCACAGGCGCAGGCGCCGCCACACAGGCCGCCCACCTCATAGCCGTGCTCCCGGATGATTTCCATCACCCGCCAGCCTTCGACCGCATCGAGAATATGGCTCACATTGTTGCTGTCGATAACCTGAATCACGCCCACATTTAACTCCTGTTCGCTACTCCGGACGTTCGCCCTGCTGGCTGACTGCCCCGAATTTTATTGATTTTTCAACAAAATCAGTGCAAATAAGCAATCTGGAACAGCCAATATAGTCAATTCGTTCGCTATTACGAACAAAAGTTCTAAATAAAGGACAACAAAATGTCAACGCCGCGCAGCAAAAAAAGCAATGGTTCACAGGATGTTGACCCTACGCCGGCCCTCGGCAAGACCATCCAGCGCCTGCGCAAGGCCTATAATATGTCTTTGGGCGAGCTTTCCGAGCAGTCGGGGGTCGCCAAATCGATCATCTCCCAGATCGAGCGCAATGAAACCAACCCTACGCTGTCTACCGTTTTCCGCCTTTCCCGGGCTCTAGAAACCAGCATAGACGAGGTGCTGAAAGCCGACACCGGCACCGCCTTCCTGGACCACCAACTGAAGTCGGCCATTCCCATTCTCGAAAGCCAGGATGGCCTTTGCCGCCTTGCCATCATCGGGCCGCTGAACCTCATTGAACTCACCCAATGGTATGATTTCCAGGCAAAGCCTGCGGGCCTCCTGGAATCCGATCCCCATCCGCCGGGAACTGTTGAACACCTCTACCTGCTGAAAGGTGAGTTGGAAATCACTGTTGGCGACGAGGTGAGAACCGCCAAGGCGGGCGAGGCCATCCGCTACCGCGCCGACATGCCCCACAAGATCCGCAACACCGGCGAAGGCGAAGCCCACGCCAACATGATCCTGATGTTGCGGCAGTTGGGAAATCCTGCGAACTGATCACAACACGGGCAACGAAAATGGCAGCCCAAGCTTTGGACTGCCGCAGTTTGTTACTGGTACTCAGCTAAGGTCTTGCGACGAAGTAGGCATTCACGATGTCATGAGGCAGGCGTGACATTTGCACATCACTGAAGCCCGCTCGCCCCAGCATTTCATTTGCAAGCTCAACGCCCCACATGGTGCCAAGTCCGGCGCCGTCCTGGCCCAGTGAAATCGGCGTGCAGTGCATGCATGACATCATGTAGAGAAATGCCCCCAGCGGGTTGTCGATGTTCTTTTCCAGATGGCTTGATCCGCCGATGTCAACCATGAGGAACACACCGTTCTTTTTGAGCGAGCGATACACCAATTCCAGCATGCCCTGAGGATCCTTTTGGTCGTGCACCGCGTCGAACGCGAGTACAAGATCATAGGATCCAAGGGTCGCGAGGCCGGAAAGATCGAGTTCCCTGAAGGTCAGATTCGAAAATGCTTTGCTGCGGGCCAAATCCTGCGCCGTGGCAAATGCATCCGCGCACCTGTCAACTCCCAAAAACCGGCTCTTAGGGAACCGTTCGGCAAGGATCAGCAACGCACCGCCGCCGCCACAGCCAACATCAACGACATCAATGCCACTCTCCAGCCGTGCAATCAGGCCGTCAACAAGCGGCAGAACATGCTGAACGAGCGCCCCGGAAAAATTCTGGTTGCTTTCTTCAGCCATCACGTCGTGAAAGCGGCCATAGTGGTGGTAGTGCAGGCCCTTGCCGTCCTGGAACCTTGCAATGATTTCGTCTTCAACACCCGCCGTCACGCCGAGAAATTGTGACGTGACTGCCATGTTGGATGGCGAGGCACGCGTCAGAAAGGCCGCATGCTCTGCAGGCAGATGATAGGTTTTGGTTGCGGCTTCATAGTCAACGACAGCCGATGTCACCATCACGGCCAGCCACTCGCGAACATAGCGCTCGGCAAGGCCTGCTTCCGCGGCAAGAGCGCCTGAAGTGCAAGGCGAGATTTCTGCAAGATGGTCGAAGAGGCCTGTGCGATGGCCGATGGAGGTCATCAACACCAAGGCTGAATTGTTGAGGGCGCCGAGCAGCCTGCCGGCAAAGGCTTCCGCTTTAGAGTCGTTGAACACCGGATGAGATTTCAGAGCAGTAGCAGTGGTTGTCATGGTTCAATTCCAATCTTTGGGGTGGGAATGGTGAAAATTCACCACTCGTTCGGGCGCTAACTATGCTGGGCTGAAAATATCTGCTAGATGCATTTCACATGAAAACGGTCCAAATCGGAAGTGGGACAATTAGGAAACCCCTGGTAACGGCGGTGATCGGCACGCCTGATGCCGGTGCATCGGGTATTTTTGCGATACTCGATGTCCTGTCCTCGCCAGGACGCGATTGGCAGGTTCTTCATGGCGAAACGGTGCGAGAGCCGTTCTTTTTGCCGCGGCTTCTGACACAGGACGGCAAACCGTTCAGCGGGCCAAATGGCCTTGTCATTGAGCCGCACGGCGCGTTCGCGGATCGTCCGGAACCTGACATTATCATAATCCCCGAACTCCTTCTCGACCCCTCAGCCCCCCTCCCAGAAGTCTACCAACCAATTGCCGACTGGCTTCGGGCAATGCATGCAAAAGGGGCAATCCTGGCCTCCGTCTGCTCCGGTTCCATGCTCCTTGGCCAGACAGGACTGCTCGATGGCGAAGACGCAACAAGCCATTGGGGCTATTGCGATACGATGTCCCGAAACTTTCCCAAAATCCGCATGCGCAGGGAACGGATTCTTGTGCCTGCTGGAATTGGCCATCGGCTGATCACGGCAGGCGGGGCCACGTCATGGTATGACCTGCTGCTTTATCTCATTGGCCGCTTTGCCGGGCCGGAGGAGGCGCGCCGCGTGGCCAAAGTCTTTTTGCTGCAGTCGCATGGTCAGGGCCAGTTGCCCTTCGCAGGATTGACGGCGCGCCGCCAGCACAGCGACGAGATGGTCAAATCGGCCCAACTCTGGATCGCCGACAACTACATGAAAGCCAATCCTGTGGCAGCCATGGCGTCGAACTGTGGTCTGACCGAGCGCAGTTTTCACACGCGTTTTAAACGTGCTACTGGTATGTCGCCCATGGATTACGTGCAGACAGTCCGTATTGAAGAGGCCAAACAGCTCCTTGAAACAAGCGAAATGCCCCTGGATGAAGTCGCGGCCGAAGTCGGCTACGCCGAGCCTGCGAGTTTTCGCCGGCTATTTGGACGAATGGTGGGAGTAACACCGTCGACATATCGGCGTCAGCACTTGCCGGTCAACTTATCCATTCGGGAGGCAAACTGACGGCCCGTTCTTGCAATCAACACAACTCCGCGCCATAAGCCCCCCGAACCTCATCCGGAGAGCCCCATGACCGCCATTCTTGACATTACCGCCCGCGAAATTCTTGACAGCCGCGGCAACCCAACCGTTGAGGTGGACGTCATTCTCGAGGATGGTTCCTTCGGCCGTGCGGCCGTGCCATCCGGCGCTTCCACCGGGGCTCACGAAGCCATGGAACTCCGCGATGGCGACAAAAAGCGCTATAGCGGCAAAGGCGTGCTCAATGCGGTGGCCGCCGTGAACGGCGAAATTTTTGAAACCCTCATAGACATGGACGCCGAAGACCAGATCGCTGTTGACCGCGCCATGATTGCACTTGATGGCACGCCCAACAAATCCCGCCTCGGTGCAAACGCCGTTCTCGGTGTCTCGCTCGCCACCGCAAGGGCCGCCGCCGAAGCTTGCGGCCAGCCGCTCTACCGCTACGTCGGCGGCACTGTGGCGCGCACACTTCCCGTGCCCATGATGAACATCATCAATGGCGGCGCCCACGCCGACAATCCAATCGACTTCCAGGAATTCATGATCCTCCCGGTAGGCGCGCCGTCATTCAAGGAAGCTCTGCGCATGGGCGCCGAAGTCTTTCACACCTTAAAAGCCTCTCTGAAGAAGGCCGGCCATAATACCAATGTGGGTGATGAAGGCGGTTTCGCGCCAAACCTTCCCTCGGCGGAAGCAGCCCTCGAGTTTGCATTCAAGGCAATTGAACGGGCAGGCTACAAGCCGGGCAAGGAAATTTACCTGGGCCTCGACTGTGCCGCCACCGAGTTTTTCAAGAACGGCGTCTATGATTACGAGGGCGAAGGCAAGAAGCGCTCCATTGCCGAGCAGGCGAAATATCTGGCCAAGCTTGCCAAGGACTTTCCGATCATTTCCATTGAAGACGGCATGTCGGAAGATGATTGGGACGGCTGGAAGCAAATCACAGATCTCATCGGCAAGACCCACCAGCTGGTAGGCGACGACCTGTTTGTGACCAACACCGCGCGCCTGCAGCGCGGAATCACCGAACATATTGCCAATTCGATTCTCGTGAAAGTGAACCAGATTGGCTCGCTCACCGAAACCCTGGAAGCCGTGGAAATGGCCCACAAGGCAGGCTACACCGCCGTCATGAGCCACCGCTCCGGCGAAACCGAGGACTCGACGATAGCCGACCTTGCTGTTGCCACAAACTGCGGTCAGATCAAGACCGGTTCGCTGGCACGGTCTGACCGGCTGGCGAAATACAACCAGTTGCTGCGTATTGAAGAAGAACTAGGGACACAGGCACATTATGCCGGCGCGACCATCCTCAAATCCTAAGCCGGCCCGCTTCACCAATGCCCATATGGTCGCCACCAGCTTCGCTGCTGTGGCCGGCGTGGCCATTGCCGCCTACCAAACCTTGTCACCCACCGCAGCGCCTCCGCAGCAACCGGTGCAGGTGACGCTCGCCGTCGAATCACCCGCGGCAATAATTGACGTTCCCGTGGCCAAGGGAGATGCGGTGCAGGCGGGTCCATTTGACATAGGGCAAGGCGCGCAGTTTTCCGCCGCCCTCAAGGATGGCGCCGAACAGCGCTACAGCCTTTCTGATCTGTTCGATGGCAAACCGGAAACGTCTTTGAGTATCGTAGATCCCGACCGGGAGTTGAACGTGCTGGTAAGTTTTGCCGGAGACGTGGCCCAGCCCGTGAACCTGATCGAGTATGTTCCGCCTACCGGCAATTTCGGCGCGGCGGCAAACCAGCTTGATGTGATGGTGCTGCCCGAAGGCCTCATGGATACCAGTGGCCGGCCCATTCAAAGCTTCACCTTGCAGACTACGCCAGGCAAGCAATCCTTCGCAATGCCCGATCAGTCCTTGGGTAAGGGCGTTTGGCTGCGCATTGCAGGCCCCGCCGATGCCACAAGCATCGCCATCGGTGATTTCAGGATTCTAAAATAAGCAAATTCAGTGGACCGCTTCGGCCACTTCCTTGAGCGTCGTCCGTGCCAGCGACGATGACAAGGCACTTTCAGCGGCACGCAATGGCGCACCGAGGATTTTACCCATCTGGCAGGCAATCGGGCATTTGGAATTGGGATCGGTCTTGTGCATGCGGAATACGGTCTCGTCTTCCACAGCCTGATAGATATCAGCCAGTGTGATGCCATCTGCGTTGCGCTCGAGTTCAAACCCGCCGCAGCGGCCCGCCGTGGCGCGCACCAGCTTGGCCTTTTCCAGTTCCGCCATCAGCCTGCGGATCACCACTGGGTTGGTATCGACGCTGGTTGCAATAGTCGACGAACACACCGGGCCCTTGTTGGCATGGCGCGCCAGCACGCTTAGGGCGTGAATTGCGACTATAAATCGGCTGCTCGATAACATCTCATTTGACCTTTGCCCTTACATCGTATCGTTTGTGGCAAAAAGCAAGCCCGCATAAGGCAGTGCATTTACCAAACCTTAAGTGATACGCCCGAGTCTGCAAGCCATGCGAATCTCCAAATTTGACAGCGTGGTCACCTGTGCCTGCCTCGGCTTGCTCGGGTTCCTGGGCTGGCATGCCCAGGAAGGCCCTCGCGGCTTCGCCTACAACGGAAAACTGACGGCCCAATCCCGGCAGTTGAGCGATGAACTGGCCGCAATCCAGAAGCAGCGCAACGATTTCGAGACTCGCGTCGCTCTTCTCCGGCCGGAATCCGTCGATCCCGACATGCTCGACGAAATGGCGAGGTCCACCCTCGATGTGGCTGGTCCCTACGACCTCATCGTGCTGGATTCACCATAATTCCTCAATGAAATCCGCGCTGTAAACTGAAATTCAGTTAACGGCACTAAAAGCAAGCTATCTCAACCGCTTAATGCTATGAATCATGCCAAAAAGCATGCCGGGAGGAGTTTATGGCGGTGAAATCAGCCTATATCGCGCGCAAAGTGACCAAGGCTGATAAGGCCGACAAGTCAGCCGGCAAAAACAGCGGCTTTTCCTCCGAAGAAGAACTCCGCGCCTACAAGGACATGCTGCTTATTCGGCGCTTTGAGGAAAAAGCCGGCCAGCTCTATGGCATGGGCGCCATTGGCGGTTTCTGCCATCTCTATATCGGCCAGGAAGCCGTGGTCATCGGCATGCAGATGGCGGTGAAGGAAGGCGACCAGCTCATTACCTCCTACCGCGACCACGGCCATATGCTGGCCGCCGGCATGGACCCCAAGGGCGTCATGGCCGAGCTCACCGGCCGCAGGGACGGCTATTCCCACGGCAAGGGCGGCTCCATGCACATGTTCAGCCGGGAAAAACAGTTCTTCGGCGGCCACGGCATCGTCGGCGCCCAGGTGCCCCTGGGGGCAGGGCTGGCTTTCGCCAACAAATACCGCGGCAATGACCATGTGGCGCTCACCTATTACGGCGACGGCGCCGCCAACCAGGGCCAGGTGTATGAGACTTTCAACATCGCCTCTGTCTGGAAACTCCCCGTCATCTTCGTGATCGAAAACAACCGCTACGCCATGGGCACCGCCGCCCCGCGTTCCACCGCGAAGTCAGACCATCTGGGGGCCCGCGGCGAAGCCTTCGGCATTCCCTCCGAACAGGTGGACGGCATGGATGTCCGCGCCGTGAAGGAAGCAGGCGACCGCGCCGTCGAGCATTGCAGGTCGGGCGAGGGCCCCTACATTCTGGAAATGCTCACCTACCGCTATCGCGGCCATTCCATGTCCGACCCGGCGAAATACCGCGCCAAGGAAGAAGTGCAGAAAATGCGCGAGGAGCGCGATCCCATCGAACAGGTCAAGGCCCGCATACTGAAGGCCGGCATGGCCAGCGAGGATGACCTGAAAAAGATCGACGCGGACATTCGCGTCATCGTCACCGAAGCCGCCGATTTTGCCACCAGCAATCCGGAGCCCGATGCCTCGGAGCTCTACACCGACATTTACAAATCAGCTTAAGGGGCGGAGCCAACCATGCCTAACATTCTCATGCCCGCCCTTTCGCCCACCATGGAAGAGGGCAAGCT
>JAEUMI010000181.1 GCA_016792825.1 Hyphomicrobiales bacterium | reverse complement strand
GCGGCAGCATTGACGGTTGCGGGGCGGTGATAGTTGAAGTTTTCCATTTCTGTCCCCTTATTCTGCGGCGCGTTTCATGGGCTGCATGGCATTCCACACGGTGAGCGGCGTTGCCGGCATGGCAATGTCGCGCACCCCGAGGGCATGGGTGATGGCGTTGATCACGGCGGGAGGTGCCGCAATGGCACCTGCTTCGCCGCAGCCCTTCATGCCCAAAGGATTGGACGGGCATTTGGTATAGGTGAAGCCCAGTTTGAAGTTTTCGATATGCGGCATGTTGCCGGCCTTGGGCATGTTGTAGTCCATGTAGGAACCGGTGAGCAGTTGTCCGGACTCACGGTCATAGTGAGCCCCTTCAAGCAACGCCTGCCCGATGCCCTGGGCGACGCCGCCCTGCACTTGGCCTTCGACGATCATCGGATTGATGATCGTGCCGAAGTCATCCACCGCCGTGTAGCTCGCGATCTTGGTGAGCCCCGTTTCCATATCCACTTCAACTTCGCAGATGTGGACGCCCGCCGGGAACACGAAGTTCGACGGATCATGGAACGACGTTTCCTTGAGGCCGATCTCGATTTCCGAAGAATTGAACTTGTGGCCCACGTAGGAGGCCAAAGCCACTTCGCCGAAGGCCATCTTCTTGTCGGTGCCCTTCACCGTGAAAGTTCCGTCCTTGAAGTCGATGTCGTCAGTTGAGGCTTCCATGACGGCAGCCGCAACCCGCTTCGCCTTGGCCTCGATCTTGTCGAGCGCCTTTGAAATGGCGGTCATGCCGACCGCACCGGAGCGCGAGCCGTAGGTGCCCATGCCCATCTGCACCTTGTCGGTGTCACCATGGACGATGGCCACATTGTTGATGTCCACGCCAAGGCGCTCCGACACGAGCTGGGCAAAGGTTGTTTCATGGCCCTGGCCGTGGCTGTGCGAACCGGTAAGAACTTCCACCGTTCCAACCGCGTTCACCCGCACCTCGGCTGATTCCCACAAGCCCACGCCGGCGCCCAGCGAACCCACCGCCGCCGAAGGGGCAATGCCACAGGCTTCGATATAGGCCGAGAAGCCCACGCCGCGCAGCTTGCCGTTCTTGGCGGAGGCTGCCTTGCGCGAAGCAAAGTTCTTGTAGTCCGACATTTCAAGCGCCTTATCCAGCGCCGCGCCATAGTCGCCCGCGTCATACATGAAGATGACGGGCGTCTGGTGCGGGAACTGGGTGATGAAGTTGCGCCGCCGGAATTCCGCCGGGTCAATCTTCAATTCACGCGCCGCCGTTTCGACGATGCGCTCCAGGAGATAGGTGGCTTCCGGCCGCCCGGCGCCGCGATAGGCATCAACCGGCGCGGTGTTGGTGTAAACCGCATCGATCTCCGCATAGATGTTCGGGATATTGTATTGGCCCGAGAGCAGGGTGGCATAGAGATAGGTTGGCACGCAGGACGAGAAGGTCGAGAGATAGGCGCCCATCGCCGCAACGGTGTGAACCTTGAGGCCCACGATCTTGCCCGAAGCGTCCATCGCCAGTTCCGCGTGCGATACGTGATCGCGGCCATGGGCATCCGACAGGAAGGCCTCGGAACGGTCCGCCGTCCATTTGATGGGCCGGCCGCCAATGCGCTTGGAAGCCCAGACACAGGTGACTTCCTCGCCATAGATGAAGATTTTCGAACCGAAGCCGCCGCCTACATCGGGAGCGATGACGCGCAGCTTGTGTTCCGGCGCCAGCCCATGGAACGCCGAGATGACCAGGCGCGCCACATGCGGATTCTGGCTCGTTGTGTAAAGCGTATAGTGCTCGGTGCCCGTGTCGTAGTAACCGATGGCGGCGCGGGTTTCCATGGCGTTGGGAATGAGCCGGTTGTTGATCAGGTCAATCTTGGTGACATGCGCCGCTGTCTTGAAGGCGGCGTCCGTTGCCGCCTGATCGCCGATCGACCAGTTGTAAACCCGGTTGTCGGGCGCGGCGTCATGGACCTGGGCCTTGGTTTTCATTGCCTGGGCTGCGTCCACGTTATGCGGCAGCACGCCGTAGGACACGGCAACCGCCTGGGCCGCGGCCTTGGCCTGTTCGCGCGTTTCCGCGATGACTACCGCCACCTGGTCGCCAACAAAGCGGACCTTGCCGCTGGCCAGAATGGGATGCGGGCCCGCCTTCATCGGCGAGCCATCCTTGGAATGGATCATCCAGCCGCAGATCAATCCGCCGATCTTGTCTTCCTCGACTTCCTTGGAGGTGAAGATATCGACCACGCCCGGCATCTTCTTGGCCTTGGCGGTGTTGATCGACTTGATCGTGGCGTGGGCATGGGGGCTGCGCACGAAATAGGCGTAGGTCTGGTCTTTCAGGTTGATGTCGTCGGTATACTGGCCCTTGCCGGTGATGAACCGCTTGTCTTCCTTGCGCAGCACCCGCGCGCCAATTCCTGTGTCGGACATGTTGCTTGCCTCCGTTACATTTTTTCGGCAGCGGATTGAACCGCCGCCACGATGTT